>NZ_KV826488.1:0-24794 GCF_001835915.1 Streptococcus sp. HMSC034E12 | reverse complement strand
AAAACATTGAATTGCTTGACAAATGGTAGAAAAATAACTCCATAATCTCTGCAGTAGTGTTACCCATTACAGAAATTATAGAGCCCAAAAAGTTTGGAACTCCCCATCCCAAACTTTTTTACATCCCAAATCCTGTCACTATCACTCCTAAAAGACGCACACCTTTTGTCTGCTCGTCCAAGCTATCATAAATCTCATGTGCAATGCGCTCAATCTGCTCCGCATCTTGCGTTCTTGTCGCTAAGCTCTGCCTTTTTGTCAATGTTGAAAAATCCGCATAGCGAATCTTCAGAACAATCGTCCTACCAGATTTTCCATGCTTTTTTAAACTACGAGCTACCTTTTGTGATAAAAGGGTCAGCTCCTTTTTTATGTCGTCTTCGTTATGGAGCAATTTCCCATAAGTTCTTTCCTTGCCGATAGACTTACGAATACGGTTGACTTTTACTGGTGAATTGCTGATTCCTCTTGCCTTGCGATAAAGGTCAAATCCAAATCGGCCAAACAAGTCAATCAAGGTCATCTCAGGAATTTCTAATAAATCTGCTCCTATGTAAACGCCCATATCATGCAGCTTTTCCACCGTCTTTTTTCCAACACCGTAAAACTTTGCCACATCCATTTGAGAGAGAAAAGCTTCTGCTTCTTCTGGCAAAATAACCGTCAAACCGTGAGGTTTTTCATAGTCACTAGCTATTTTTGCCAAAAATTTATTGTAGGACACACCAGCAGAACTGGTCAAATGAAGCTCTGTCCAAATCTCATGCTGGATTAGCTTGGCTATCTTGACAGCAGATTTCATACCTAACTTATTTTTGGTCACATCCAGATAGGCTTCATCAATACTGATTGGCTCAATCACATCTGTATATCGTTTAAAAATGGCTCGAATTTGCTGACTGACTGCCTGATATTTCTCATAATTTCCCGAAATGAAAATCGCCTGTGGACAACGCTCATAAGCTTCTTTGGAGCTCATGGCTGAGTGAACACCAAACTTTCGTGCCTCATAATTGCAAGTCGAAACAACGCCTCGTCCGCCTGTCAAGCGAGGGTCAGCTCCGATGATAACCGACTTGCCTTTTAGTGCTGGATTGTCTCTTTCTTCTACGGAGGCAAAAAAGGCATCCATATCAATGTGAATGATTTTCCGAGACGTATCATTGATTAAGGGAAAAATTAACATCAATACAGCTCCTTTCTTGACTCTTTTCTTTCCTCCATTATACAATTTTTATCATTTTTTCCAAAATATTTGAAAATATGCTGATTTTTTCAAAAATATAATACAATTTACGCTGATTTTTTAATCTGTATTATAAAAGAAAGTGCTTTTATGGCCAGGTTTCATTTGTGGAAACGATTACTATATGATATACTTGTTTTATAAATGTAACAGATTTGTGTTACTAGAAAGATACAAGAGGAAAAAAACATGGTTGTTAAAACTGTTGTCGAAGCACAGGATGTTTTTGACAAAGCCTGGGAAGGCTTCAAAGGGGAAGATTGGCGCGAAAAAGCTAGCGTATCTCGTTTTGTACAGGCAAACTACACTCCTTATGACGGAGATGAAAGTTTCTTAGCTGGTCCAACTGAACGCTCTCTTCACATTAAAAAAATTATCGAAGATACAAAAGCACATTATGAAGAAACACGTTTCCCAATGGATACACGTGCTACTTCAATCGCTGATATTCCAGCTGGATACATTGACAAAGATAATGAATTGATTTATGGTATCCAAAATGATGAATTGTTCAAATTAAACTTCATGCCAAAAGGTGGTATCCGTATGGCGGAAACTGCTTTGAAGGAACATGGCTATGAACCAGATCCTAAGATGCATGAAATCTTCACAAAATACGTAACAACTGTAAATGACGGTATTTTCCGTGCCTACACAACAAATATCCGTCGTGCACGTCACGCACACACTGTAACAGGTTTGCCAGATGCTTATTCACGTGGACGTATCATTGGTGTTTACGCACGTCTTGCTCTTTACGGTGCAGATTACTTGATGGCAGAAAAAGTCGAAGATTGGAATGCTTTGACAGACATTGATGAAGAAACTATTCGTCTTCGCGAAGAAGTCAACCTTCAATACCAATCATTGAAAGAAGTTGTCCGCCTGGGTGACCTTTACGGACTTGATGTTCGTAGACCTGCAATGAATGTAAAAGAAGCTATCCAATGGGTGAATGTCGCTTTCATGGCTGTCTGCCGTGTCGTAAATGGTGCTGCTACTTCTCTTGGACGTGTGCCAATCGTTCTTGACATTTATGCAGAACGCGACCTTGCTCGTGGTACTTTCACAGAATCAGAAATCCAAGAATTTGTTGATGATTTCGTCTTGAAACTTCGTACTGTAAAATTTGCTCGTACAAAAGCATACGATCAACTCTACTCAGGTGACCCAACCTTCATCACAACATCTATGGCAGGTATGGGAAATGATGGTCGTCACCGTGTGACAAAAATGGACTACCGTTTCTTGAATACACTTGACAATATCGGTAACTCACCAGAGCCAAACTTGACAGTTCTTTGGACAGATAAACTTCCTTACTCATTCCGTCATTACTGCATGCACATGAGTCACAAACACTCTTCTATCCAATACGAAGGTGTAACAACAATGGCGAAAGATGGCTATGGTGAAATGAGTTGTATTTCATGCTGTGTATCACCACTTGACCCAGAAAACGAAGACCAACGTCACAACATCCAGTACTTCGGTGCTCGTGTAAACGTGTTAAAAGCTCTTCTTACAGGTCTTAACGGTGGTTACGATGATGTTCATAAAGATTACAAAGTATTTGATATTGACCCTATCAGCGACGAAGTACTTGAATTTGAATCTGTTAAGGCAAACTTTGAAAAATCACTTGATTGGTTGACAGACACTTATGTAGATGCTTTGAACATCATTCACTACATGACAGACAAGTACAACTACGAAGCTGTTCAAATGGCCTTCTTACCAACCCATCAACGTGCTAATATGGGATTTGGTATCTGTGGATTTGCCAATACAGTTGATACATTGTCAGCTATTAAGTATGCGACAGTCAAACCAATCCGTGACGAAAATGGTTATATCTACGACTACGAAACTACTGGCGAATATCCACGTTGGGGTGAAGACGATCCTCGCTCAAACGAATTAGCCGAATGGTTGATTGAAGCCTACACAACTCGTCTTCGTAGCCACAGACTTTACAAGAACGCTGAAGCAACTGTATCACTCTTGACGATCACTTCAAACGTTGCTTACTCTAAACAAACTGGTAACTCTCCAGTTCACAAAGGGGTTTATCTCAATGAAGACGGCAGTGTTAACTTGTCTAAATTGGAATTCTTCTCACCAGGTGCAAACCCTTCTAACAAAGCTCGTGGTGGTTGGTTGCAAAATCTCAACTCACTAGCTAGCCTTGACTTTGGTTATGCAGCAGACGGTATTTCATTGACGACACAAGTTTCACCTCGTGCTCTTGGTAAAACGCGCGAAGAACAAGTAGATAACTTGGTAACGATTCTTGATGGTTACTTTGAAAATGGAGGACAGCACGTCAACTTGAACGTTATGGACTTGAAGGATGTCTATGATAAGATTATGAATGGTGAAGATGTTATCGTTCGTATCTCAGGTTACTGTGTCAATACCAAATACCTTACTAAAGAACAAAAAACTGAATTGACTCAACGTGTCTTCCACGAAGTGCTTTCAATGGATGATGCCCTTAGCTAATTCAATTCTATTCTCAAAAACCAGCTGGAATTTCCAACTGGTTTTCTTCTTTTTTATGCTATAATAGAGGTATTGTTAATTAAAAGAAAAGGGTGTAAAAATGGTGGAGAAAAAAGATGTAGAAAGGGAAGACAAATTTAATCTAACCGTTGATGTCCTGATGTTAGCAGGTACGCTTCTGCTTCAAAGTGGTTCTGAAATTTATCGGGTTGAAGATACCATGATTCGGATTGCTCATTCTCAAGGAATTATGGATTGTAATGCACTCGCAATGCCAGTTGCCATTTTCTTTTCAATTGAAAACACCAATATTTCGCGTATGAAACGCATTACTCATTCAAATTACAATATCGAAAAAGTGTGCGATGTCAATCAAGTATCGCGTGAACTGGTTAGCGGGGACATCAGTCTTGAAGATGCTTTTGAGAAATTAACTCAGCTAAAAAAGAAAAAGACACCTTACACAAACAGGCAACTGACATTTGCTGCTACTATTAGTGCCCCTTTTTTCTCTATAATGTTTGGTGGCAATCTCTATGATGCGCTCGGCGCTGCTCTTGCGACCTTCTTTGGCTTTGCCTTTTCTCTTTCGGTCAATAAATACGTGCGCATTCCTTTTGTCACAGCTTTTGCCGGAGCTTTTATTTTTGGTCTGCTGGCACAGATCTGGGCGCGCTATTCTGGCTTTCCTTCCAGTGCGGACTTAATCATCGCTGGTGCTGTCATGCCTTTTGTTCCCGGTATTGCTCTGACCAATGCCGTGCGTGATTTGATGACCAATCATCTCAACTCCGGAATGAGCAAAATCTTTGAAACGCTGTTGATCACTTTGGCACTCGGAGCTGGCACTTCCGTAGCTCTCGTCTTAATGAAATAAAAGGTGAAGCCATTGACTGTCTTACTACAAGCTGCAGCAAGTTTTCTTGCAATTGTAATGTTCTTAATCGTTTTAAATATTCAAAAAAGAATGCTCATTCCAGGAGGAATCCTTGGAATGTTCATCTGGCTTTTGTATTATGTATTAAAAGGTCCAACAAATGTGATTATTGCTACGTTTATCGCAGCTATTATCGGATCTTGCATTAGTCAAGTTTTGAGCATTCTTTATAAAACCCCTGCTGTCGTCTTTATCTTAGCCATTTTAGCTCCATTGGTTCCGGGCTATCTTTCTTATCGTACAACGGCCTTTTTTGTCACTGGAGATTATAGTCATGCTATGATTAATGCTACCTTGGTGGTGATTTTAGCCTTGGTCATTTCAATTGGAATGGCAAGTGGTACGGTGGTGCTCAGACTCTACCATTATCTGCAAAAGCATCGCTCCTCATAATTCGACATAACTCCTGAAAATGTCCCAAGTCTTTCTTTTCGTAAGAAGGCTTTTTTCTCAGTTTCCACTTTAATTATGATAAAATGGAATAGAATAAGTTTGGTATCAAACCGAAAAATATATAGAGGTAATGATGAACATTGGAATTGATAAAATTGGCTTTGCAACAGCCAATTATGTATTAAAATTAGAAAATTTAGCAGCCGCACGTAACATTGACCCAGAAAAACTAAGTAAGGGACTTTTATTAAAAGAAATTAGTATCGCCCCTGTCACAGAGGATATTGTAACCATGGGAGCGAGTGCAGCAGCGTCTATTTTGAACGAAGAAGATAAGCAAGCTATTGACATGGTCATCGTAGCCAGCGAATCTGGGATTGACCAAAGTAAGGCTTCTGCTGTTTTTGTTCATGGTCTACTCGGAATTCAGCCTTTTGCGCGTAGTTTTGAAATGAAAGAGGCTTGCTATAGCGCTACTGCTGCACTAGATTATGCGAAGTTGCACGTCGAAAAACACCCTAACTCAAAGGTGTTGGTCATTGCAAGCGATATTGCCAAATACGGTATTGAGACACCAGGAGAGCCAACACAAGGAGCTGGAGCAGTGGCTATGCTCATCACAAGTAATCCACGGATTCTCAGTTTTAATGAAGACAATGTTGCTCAAACACGAGATATTATGGACTTTTGGCGGCCAAATTATTCGACAACGCCGTTTGTCAATGGCATGTATTCTACACAACAGTATTTAGACAGTCTAAAAACAACTTGGGCGGAGTACCAAAAGCACAATCAAGTGTCCTTAAAAGATTTTGCAGCAGTTTGCTTCCATTTGCCTTATCCTAAATTAGCTTTAAAGGGTATGAAAAAGATTATGGATAAGAGTTTGCCAAGCGAGCAACAAGCACAACTGCAAGAAAATTTTGAGCAATCCATTCTTTACAGCCAAAAAGTAGGTAACATTTATACTGGTTCTCTCTTTTTAGGTCTCCTTTCCCTGCTTGAAAATAGTACAACACTCAAAGCAGGTGACCGCATTGCGCTCTTTAGCTACGGAAGCGGAGCTGTATCAGAAATCTTTAGTGGGCAGCTCGTAGCAGGCTTTGAGCAACAGCTTGAAACCAATCGTATGGAAATACTCAACAAGCGCACGCCTTTAAGCATTCCAGATTACGAGAAAATATTTTTTGAAGAAGCAAGTCTGGATGAAAATGGATCGGCCAGCTTTACGAACTATGAAAATCAAGACTTTGCTTTAGCAGAAATTGTTGAGCACCAACGCAGATATATCAAGGTGGAAAAATAATATGAAAATAAGTTGGACGGGCTTTTCAAAAAAATCGCTTCAAGAACGTTTGCAAATTTTAAAAGACTATCACTTACTAAACGAGGATAATCAAACAAACCTTGAGCATAATCACATGCTCCCTCTCTCAACAGCCGACCAAATGAGCGAAAATGTTCTGGCGACATTTGCTCTGCCCTACTCTTTCGTTCCTGATGTTGTGGTAGACGAGGAAGTTTATCAAGTACCTTTCGTAACAGAAGAGCCCTCTGTCGTTGCGGCTGCCAGCTTTGCAGCAAAAATTATTAAGCGCTCTGGGGGCTTCAAAACGACTATTCACAATCGCCAAATGATTGGACAAGTTGCTCTCTATCAAGTAGCAAATATTGAAGTAGCTATAAAAAATATCCAAAACCACAAGCAAGAGTTATTAGAATTGGCCAATCAAGCACACCCATCGATTGTCAACCGCGGTGGCGGCGCATGCGATTTACGTGTAGAATGGCTAAATGGCGAAGCTGAATTTTTAGTCGTTTATCTAACAGTTGACACCCAAGAAGCTATGGGAGCCAATATCCTCAATACCATGCTAGAAGCGTTGAAAACACCATTAGAAGAGTTGACTGGCGGTGAAAGCTTGATGGCAATTCTATCAAATTATGCAACGGAAGCCTTAGTAACTGCCACCTGTGAAATTGATATCCGTTTTCTCGACCGAAATAAGTCAGAAGCCCTTGATATTGCTAAGAAAATAGTGTTAGCAAGCCAATTTGCCAAGCAAGATCCTTATCGCGCCAGCACCCACAACAAAGGCATTTTCAATGGAATTGATGCTGTCGTATTAGCGACAGGAAATGACTGGCGGGCGATTGAAGCAGGCGCGCATACCTATGCTAGTAGAAATGGTTCCTATCAAGGATTGACTACTTGGTCAATCAAGGAAGCCACTCAAACGCTCTGCGGAGAGATTACTCTCCCGCTCCCTATTGCTACAAAAGGGGGTTCCATTGGGCTCAATCCTACGGTGGAAGTTAGCTTCGATTTGCTAAAACAACCAACCGCAAAAGAGTTCGCCAGTATTATTGCGTCTATCGGCTTAGCGCAAAATTTTGCGGCTCTAAAAGCGCTGGTCAGCACCGGCATTCAGCACGGTCACATGAAGCTACAAGCCAAATCTCTAGCTCTTTTAGCAGGAGCTAAGGATACAGAAATCGCTCCTCTGATTTCTCAGCTCGTTTCTGAGAAACATTTTAGTCTCAAAAGAGCACAAGAAATTTTAGAAAACATTCGTCAAAAATCATAGAAAAAAAGAATCCGATAAGTGAAAAAACTCATCGGATTTCTTTATTTAGTTGACCTTGTGCTTCTCGCAAACGTCCATACAAAAGATAAGGCACTTGTCTTAGCTCTCTCAAATTTTGGCAACCAAGTGCACACATAATCAAGCGCAAATCTTCTTTCCAACCGTTTACAATCGTGATGACTTCATCCACCGAATGCGTTTCAATCAATTCTAACATGGTGCGTGAAAGTCCTACAGCCTTAGCTCCTAACACAAAAGCCTTCACCATATCAAGCGGCTGCCGTACGCCACCACTCACCAAAATATCCATTTTATCCATCATCGGCTGAGCATTTAGTAAGGCTTGAAGCGTAGATTGTCCCCAATCATTGAGATAGTCTCGATTGCCGCCGCGTCTGTTTTCAATATAAGCGAAGCTCGTTCCGCCACGACCAGAAAGATCAACCGTTCGAATACCGAGGTCATAAGCAATTTCGATCGTTGCCAAATCCATACCAAAGCCAACCTCTTTCAATACTACTGGAACTGAACTTTGCTCTGCATAGTCTTTTAAATGTGCTCGCCAAGTTTTAAAAGAACGTTCTCCTTCTGGCATGAGCAATTCTTGTATGAGATTGACATGCACTTGCAAAAAAAGAGGGTGAAGGTCTGTGATTGCCTGCTGCCCTAAGGAATACGGCTTATCCACTCCAATATTCGTTGCAAGGAGCAGGTCGGACTTGCCTTTGCTGACAGCATAAGAATCATCTGTTGGGTTATTCAAGGCAGCGCTGTAAGATCCTGTGACAAAAAGAATACCGCAAGCTTCTGCAACTTGTGCCAAGCGCTGATTGATGTCTTTCCCTTTCTCACTTCCACCTGTCATAGCATTGATGTAAAACGGAAATTCCCAATCTCTGCCTGCAAACTGCGTCGTCAAATCAATCTCGCCCAAATCATACTTAGGAAGCGAGCAATGAATAAGCTCCATGTCATCAAAACTATTATAAGGCGAATCGTACTCAAGCGCATATCTTATGTGTTCATCTTTACGATTTCGGCTCATCTATCCCACCTCTCCTTATATAAAACCTCGATTCCTGCCGCTTGCCAACGCTCCACTAAGATTTGACTGGCTTCGGAATCAAAAGACAAGGCTATGCCACAATCACCACCGCCAGCACCGCTGCTTTTTGCCACACAGTCCAATCCTTGACTAGACCTTTTTAAAGCTCTCAATTTTTCATTATAAATAGCAGGGCTCAGTTGCAGCAGGAGGCAACTAACTTTTTCTAGACTTTGCTTCACAATTTCTTTCTCACCAACAAACAACGCTTTCTCCAGTCGAAGGACTTCTTCTTGCGTTTGTGTTAAAAAGCTTGATGAGATTTTTGCTTTGACTTGATTGATGAGAACGCTAGAAATAGCTGGTTCTCTCGTCCAGCCCACGAGGAAATCACATGGAAGCTGTGGATGGATTGTCCGGATAATGTATCCCCAATCTTGTGTCACTATCTTTTCTAAAGGAAGCTCATTGATCTGCTCTGCTATTTTTTTTCGATTAAAAGATTGGTAATAAATCAAGTCCTCATAAGCGATACAAGCCACATCTCCCATTGAGCCATTGTCCCCACGTTTAAGAAGGACATAGGCTGCCAGCTTAAAGGTTTCCTCAGCAGATAACGCCAGACCATACAAGGCTGTTATTGCTCGTATGGTTAAAACTACGACACTCCCACTAGAGCCAAGACCAAATTTTTTTCCATCTTGCTCCATTTTTCCAGTAATGGTTAAGAAAAAGGGACGTAGTGAAATGAATCGAATTTGTAAAAACTCATTCATAACAGCAACCGTATCCTGAATGAGACTGTACTCATCATCAGGTGTCAAATCCACAGTATGGTCAAACATATCTGAAAACAACTGATAACGTTCAGAAAAATGAATTTTTCCCGTCATATAAATCGGAATATTTTTCAGAATCGCTCCTTGCCCTGCCGTCAAGACAGAATATTCTCCTGCTAAATATAATTTCCCACATGTTCTTACTGTCTTAGTCATCTGGTAATTCCTTCGTTTTAGAAACAATGAGATGATATCTTTCAGCAAATATTGGTACTAAATGTTCCAAATCTTCTTCTAAACACAAAACCTTTACATTTGGTCCTGCATCCATGGTGAAATAGCAGTGCTCTCCTTGACTGCGTAATTGTTTGATGAAGTCCATTGCTTCATAGCTTTTTTCGGTCAGGTAAGAAAACGCTGGCGTTGCTGTCTGAGTGGTAGCATGCATGGCAAGCGCATTTTTTTCTGTTAATTCTCCCACCTTAGCAAAATCATTGTTAGACAAATAAGTCAACATGGCTTTATAATCTTCTTCGGACTGTCTCACCCAATCACTAAATGTCGTGGAGGTTTCTGCACAGCGTTTCATTCCCTCACGACTTGAAATCGGCTTTTTATGATCATACAAAACCAGCATTATCATCGCTAATTTCAAATCTGTCTTTACTGGATAAATCTCTCCGCTATCCTTGTCCCAAGCTGCAATCGGTCCATAAAAACTCCGTGAGGAAGACCCAGAAGCTAATTTTGCTTTTTGTGCTTGCTCTTTTGTGGACAAGTGCAATTCAAAAAAGTCATTACAAGCCTTAACGAGCGCAGACAAACCGCTTGAACTAGATGAAAGCCCCGCTGCTGTCGGCATATTATTTTTTGTATCAATGCGTACAAATCCAGCTCCTTGAGGGCGAAAACGATCTACAATATTGCGCATTTTTTTATGTTCAGCTTGATCTTGCAGAACACCATTGATATAAAATTCATCTGACTGAGCACTCGCTGGTAAGCTAGACAGAGTTGTTTCTGTGTACATATTTTCCAAGGTCAAAGAAATACTGCTCGTTGCAGGAATTATCTTGACAGTATCTTTCTTACCCCAATATTTGATAATGGCAATATTGGCATAAGACCGCACCTTTACAGACTTTCGATCCATGTGTTTACCGCTCCTTTCTCCCTCAATAAATCAGCCAAACTGACAGCCTTTTCTTTGCTCGCCACTAGAGCGATAATGCAGCCACCTAGACCACCACCACTCATTTTCGCACCAAGTGCTCCATTTTCTTGCGCTGTAGCAACAAGCCAATCGGCTTCAGGGCAACTCACGTCTAGATTTTTTAAGCTGAGGTGAGCTTCTGACATGGCTATCCCGATTCTCTCTAAATCTTTTACTTTCAAAGCTTCTTCAACTTCATTGGTTAATTTTCCAAGCTGATGCAAATGTGGCAAAGCCCTTCTTCCAATACTTTCCACCTTTTGAATCGCTTCTCGTGTATGTCCATAAATCCCTGTGTCTGCAATCAAAAGATAAGCTCCAAGATTCGTCTCAAACTCTGAAAAACCAACATTTTTAATAAATTTAATAGCATGATCGCTCAAGCAAGTCTTAGCATCCAAACCACTCGGATTCATGTGGGCAATCATCTCTGCCCGATTTGCTAAAATCTCCAGAGTTTCCCTATCCAACTCCTGTTCATAATAATCAAAAACAGCTCGAATCGCAGCAATGCTCACTGCCGCAGAAGAACCCATTCCGCGTTTTTCAGGCACCATGGACTCAATCTCACAGCGAATATAAGCCTCTTGCACCCCTAGAAATTCCAAAGAAGCAAAAACCGCCATAGAAAGAGTATCTTCTTCATACAAAATCCACGCATGATCTGACGGCAAAATGCGACAAGTCACTTCAATATTAGTTAAAGGTAGAGCCAAAGCAGGGTAGCCATAGACAACGGCATGCTCCCCTATCAAAATAATCTTACTATGTGCCCGACCGACACCTACTTTTTTTGTCATATTCTCTCTACATCACAATACTTCATCTATTATTTTAATATAATTCATAGAAAAAAGCGATCGTTAGTAGTCAATTCCTTTTATATTCCAAACTAATTTATTTCAACTTTTAAAACAGCGAAAAGAGCAGGAAATCCAGCTCTTATCCTAACTGTCTTCATTTTACAGATTTTGTTTAATCAAATCCATGAGCTCATTGCGGTCTAAAATCCATTGTGCACGTTCGTCTTTCTCATACGTTCGGTTGGAAAGGAAGATGACCGCTTTCTGCTGTAAACGATTAAACATAATAAACGTTCCAGTATAGCCTGTGTGCTGCAACCACTCTTTGTCTAAATCCCAAGCAAGACTGCGTGTTTTTCCAATCTCCTTTGAGAAATTTTTTGTCAAAGTTGCTGCAAAGTCATCCTGTAAATAATGCTCCAAAAAGAGCTCCAAATCCCGAACTGTCGAAAACAAGCCTGCACTACCAGCATGTCTGCCCAACACATGCGCTTTGGGGTCATGTACAACTCCCGCCTTCACACCGCGAACCGTTGGCACCGCTTGCGCAACAGGTCCAAACGTTGTTTCTTTCATACCCCAAGACTGAAAAATTTTCCGCTCAAAAATGTCACTCAAAGAAGAATGAAAAATTTCTTCTACCATAAAACCTAGCAACAAAAAATTTACATCAGTATAACGAAAATGCTTGTTATCAAGCACTTTCAAATGATTTAGCGCCTCTTTCAATTCGACCGCATTGAGTGCATCTCGATTGGGGATAAAGGGATCTAGCCCTGATGTGTGAGCAGCCAGCTGACCTACCGTGACAGAATTGTCATGAAAAGCGGGATAATATTGTGTTAGCGGTGCATCTAAATCTAGTTTTTCCTCATGGAATAGAACAGCCAAAATCGTTCCGACACCCACAACCTTGCTGACACTCGCTAAGTCATAGACCAGTCCTGCTTGAGTCTTCTCACCTCGCTCAGGATTGCTCTCACCAAGATAATATTCTTGCCACTCTCCACGAGTATACAAAGCTAAGCTAGCTCCAGGATAGATTTGTTGTGCTATCTGTTCTCCGACTTTTGAGAGTATCTTGCTTGAACTCATACCGCTTCAATCCAAGCTTCAATTTGGCTCTCATCTTTGGTCAGGAAAAATTTGCCCGATTTAGGTATAAAATTTTCTCTTCCTTGAAATAAATCACGCAATGCTTCCACATCAAATTGCTCAACTGTAAATTTAACCATTGCCAAATCCCAAGTTTGAGTACTCTCCGTCAGCAAATCTGGTCCGCTTGCTTGTGAGAATGTTAGAATAGACTGATTTCCTAGCCATTCCTGATAAAAAGTGACTGCTTTTTCCTTATCTGGAGCATTGATATGAATCTGCTCTATAGTAAATTGACTGAGCCCAACAAAATCCTCTAATGGCGCAAATGCTGGTGCTATCATCACTCTCTGTAAGGCTGTCCAGTCTTTCTCGCTATGCAGCAAAAATCTATCTCCTTCTGGTGAAGTTGCTTCAAAAGCATAGCCATTATCACCTTGGTAAAGATAATCTACCTTGCTGCCACGCGCTAAAAGTGCTTCAATTTCTCGTGGATTGGCTACTTTGATGACAATTTTCGCTAATTTCTTAGTCCCAACAACTTTGCGAGTGCGCATACTGGGCGACTCCTCTAGCTGCAATTTTTCAACTTTTGTCTGATCTCCAAGGCTGACAAAAGCTCCTTCCTCTAGCAAATTTTTCATTCCTAAAGTTTGACAATAAAATGCGAGATTGTTTTTTCGATTATTGATTTTTAATACTGGTATCGTATTTACACTTTTATTTGTTGAACACATAAATTCCTCCAAGCCTTTCTATTTTAAATAATTTTTGTGTATTTTACAAATATTTATGTAAAAATAGAAAAAATTGTGCTATTACTGATAAATATTTTGTGCCACTACCAGCTCATTTGCCGACTCAAATTCATATTGAAGGTAAGACTGATAAGTTCCCGGCGCAATAATCCCACGCATATCTAAAATGGCTGTTCCAGCCTGTCCGATAATGCTATCGGCTAGCAGACAGCAATTGGTAGACAAGATAAAATAAGTCTTAAAACGACTTGTTTTAAACTTATATAAACGACCACCCAACTCATGCTTCAACTTATAAGCGTACGTGCGCTTACCATCTTTCAAATCTGCTGGTGGATTCCAGACTTCCAGCAACTCATCAATCTCAGCCAACCGCTTCTCCACAGCGCGCTTCTGTTCATCAGTCAGAGATAAACCATAGCCAAACAAGGTTTTTTTGCTTTCTTCTTTGCACAAGTCAATATAAGCATCTTTATCTACTTTAAACAAGACACCGTCTCCAATCGTGCCGAATAAACGCTCTGAAAAAACATCATAACTACCATAGGAAACAACTTTTCCTTTATAGCAAATATCAACATGCCCAATCATCCCAAAAAGATTCTGGTCTGACGTATGGATCAGCACCTCTAAGTCAATGGGCTTTTCCTCGTCTCGGACACGACTATAAACCTTTTGTGGTTTCCTTTTTTCACCTTGCCAAAAACGATTAAAACGATTCAGTTGCTCTGCTGGGAAAAAGGCAGCGATAATGATAGGCAGGTTAATCCGAATACGGCGTCGAAGTTGTTTTTTCTCCACATCGGTGTTGAACATAAGACCGTCTCGAACGTTAGAAAAGCCTAGTAATATCAGATAAATACCAACAATCAAAAATTGCATCCTACCGTCCGTGCTGGGAGAAAAGACAGGTGTCAGGCCAATCCCACCATAGAGAAAGGTATCAAAAAGATAACGAAAACCACCTTTTAACTTATTCTGCCGATAAAGAAGATATGTAATACCATAGATTGCCGCTGTACACAGCTGATAACAGCCCAATATAATAATGACAATATTGACTGGCAGATTGCTGGCACGGTTAAGAAAGCCAACAACCAGCCCTACCAAAACATGGAGGAGGGCAGAACCAAGACTGATACGATTTTGCTTCACTAAGAAACGGAAAAAAAGATTGATAACTCCAACAAATAAAAAGTAAATGACCAATAAATCTAGGGCAAATTTTGCAAAATCAACACCGTTTGCAATAATAATAACGCCAAAAAGAATCGCCAAAATACCGAACAATAGAGTCCGTCTCCCACTTAGTTTATCTAATTCCATTTCATCTCTCCCAAATAAAAGGTAGGAATGAGACAAAAATTGCTACTTTGAAAAAAATCAGTTTTGCTGTCTCACTCCCATTACTGTTGTTATCCTTACTCTTTAGTATAGTATTTTATCTTAGCAAGCGTCTAGTCACTTATCTATTTTTTCGCTCAATCTTATCTCTTCGTTATCAAAAAACGGCTCGTAACGAACCGTTTCTTTTTTGACAACTTATCCATAAATTATCTTGTAAAGTGCTACTGCAGCAATACCGGCAAGAATTGGAGATACGACTGGCACCCAAGCATACCACCATTTTGAATCTCCTTTGTGCTTACCAAGAACTGATTTTGGAAGAAGGAAATGAAGAATACGCGGACCTAAGTCACGTGCAGGGTTCAAACCTGGACCTGTAGGACCACCAAGTGACGTTACCAATGCCATGACAAGGAAACCAAGTGCTAAGTGGGCAACAGCAAGTCCGGCATTGATGTGAGAACCAATTGCAACTTTTCCTTGGATTTGAGTAGCATCCACTCCACGAGTAGCAGCATATTTAACAACTTCTGCACCAAAATAGTTTTTGGTCATGGCCATTGCTGCAAAGAACAAGATAAATGAACCAATAAATTCATTGACAAAACCATTTATCATAGAAGCAGCATGTGATTTCTTGCTTCCGTCATCCGTATTTACAATAGTTGAGAATGATCCCAAAATCGCATTAGGATTTGTTGTTTGCAAATAGTAAGGGCGGTGACTTGCTACTACTAACGCTTGTCCAAATATCGCTCCCAATAATTGTGCAATAATGTAAGGCGCAACTTGTGCCCAAGGGAAGTATCCGCTAATCGCAAGTCCTAGTGTGAATGCAGGATTGATATGATTCCCTGATACATTTCCAAACATAAGAGCAGGAATCATAACCCCCATACCATAACCAACTGCAATGACTAACCAGCCGCTTTGATGACCTTTGGTTCCCTTTAATTCAACGTTGGCAACAGCCCCGTTCCCCAAAATAATGAGAATTGCCGTTCCAAGGAACTCTGTAATATATTTCACAATCCATGTGACATCCATTTTTGTTCTCCTCTTTAATTAAAAAAATTTTAGACAAATCTTATTTTATCAGTTACAATGTATAATGTAAAGGTTATTTTTTGACAAAATGTAAAAAAGGAGTAAAAATATGCGTTACAACCAGTATAGTTATACACCAGAAACAAGCGAAAAAATCCTAGCTGAAATGGAAAGCATTGGATTTTCTTTCCGCCCAGAGCATTCTGATAAAGAAAATTTAGAAACTTTTGTACGTAGAACTTTTTTTAATTATAAAAATACAGACTATGCTTTAAAGTCTTTGGTTGCCAATTCAAATACAGACTTACTCAGCTTTTTTACGTCCAAGCAAGAATTGACAGCAGAGATTTTTTATACGATTGCTTTTCAATTACTGGAATTTGTGCCCTTTGTTGACTTTGATGATGTAAAAATATTCCGCAAGGACATAAACTTTCCCATTACCTATGGAAATCTACTCGAAAATCTCTATCAATTGCTCAACACACGCACCAAAAACGGCAATCTCTTGATTGATAAACTAGTGAGCGACGGATTGATCCCTGAAGACAATACCTACCACTATTTCAATGGTAAAAGTCTTGCGACCTTTACTAGCCATAATGCTATCCGCGAAGTGGTCTATGTGGAATCGCGCGTGGATACCGACGAAGATGAGCTGCCTGATTTGATTAAGGTCAGCATCATTCGTCCTCATTTTGATGGACAAATTCCTGCTGTCATGACTGCTAGCCCTTATCACCAAGGAACCAACGACAAAGCCAGCGACAAAGCACTTTATAACATGAATGTGAATTTGGTTAAAAAAGAGACCGAAAAAATCACCATCCATGACTCTGAAGTTTGCTTGGTTGAACCACAAGGCCAAGCAGTATTGGTGGAGCAATCAGAAGAAACACTCGGTCATATCGGTACTTACACGCTCAATGATTATTTGCTTTCACGCGGTTTTGCTAATCTATATGTATCGGGTGTGGGAACCAAGGACTCTGAAGGCCTCATGACCAGCGGAGATTATTATCAAATTGAAGCCTATAAAAACGTTATTGATTGGCTCAACGGTCGTTGCCGTGCGTTCACAGACCATACCAGACAGCGAGAAATCAAAGCCACTTGGTCCAATGGAAAGGTTGCTACAACAGGAATTTCTTACCTTGGAACCTTGTCAAATGGACTGGCTACGACTGGCGTAGATGGTCTTGAGGTCATTATTGCTGAAGCTGGAATTTCTTCTTGGTACAATTACTATCGTGAAAATGGCTTAGTGACGAGCCCCGGTGGCTATCCCGGTGAAGATTTTGACTCTTTGACAGAATTAACTTACTCACGCAATCTTCTAGCGGGCGAACGTCTTCGTCACAATGTCGAGTATCAAAAGAGCCTCAAAACATTAAAAGCAAACTTGGAGCGCGAAACGGGTGATTATAATCAATTTTGGCATGACCGCAACTATCTGATTCACGCACACAAGGTCAAAGCCGAAGTCGTCTTCACTCATGGCTCCCAAGACTGGAATGTCAAGCCGCTCAATGTGTACAACATGTTCCACGCCCTGCCACAAGACATCAAAAAACATTTATTTTTCCACAACGGCGCTCACATTTACATGAACAATTGGCAATCCATTGACTTTCGTGAATCTATGAATGCACTTCTCAGCAAGAAACTGCTGGGCTACAATTCCCACTTTGAATTGCCAACTGTGATCTGGCAAGACAATAGTCAAGCACAAAGCTGGCTGTCACTAAAGAATTTCGGCAATCAAGAGCACTACACTCATTTCAATCTAGGTAGTACTACTCAAGATATTCAAAATGCTTACTCTGATACAGACTACAAGCGTTTCAGCAAGACCTATCAAACCTTCAAAAATGAACTCTTTGACGGAAAAGTCAATCAAGTGACCGTTGACTTCACCTTAGAAAAAGACCTTTTCCTTAACGGTCCCGCTAAGCTCAATCTGCGCCTAAAATCCAGTACCGATAAAGGCTTGATTTCTGCACAGCTATTAGATCTTGGGCAAGCTAAACGCCTCACCCCAATTCCTGGCGTCCTTACACCAAAAGTCATGGACAATGGTCGCGTTTATATGCTGGATCATTTAATGGAATTACCTTTCAAAGAGACACCGCATCGCGTTGTGACAAAAGGATTTCTCAATCTGCAAAACCGCAACGATTTGCTAACAGTTGAAGAAGTCACACCAGACCAATGGTTAGAATTTTCTTTTGAATTGCAACCAACCATTTACAAAATGAAAATAGGCGATACACTTCGCCTTGTCCTCTACACAACCGACTTTGAGCACACCGTCCGCGATAATACCGACTATCATTTGACCATTGACCTAGCAAACTCTAGCTTAGATGTGCCAGATATGGTAAAATAAGATGTTAATGTTTGAAAATTAAGGAGAACCAAAACAATGATGAATATGCAATCAATGATGAAACAAGCACAAAAATTGCAAAAACAAATGGAAAAAGGGCAAGCCGAGCTTGTGGCGACAGAATTTGTTGGCAAATCCGCTCAAGATCTCGTGGTCGCAACTCTTACAGGTGACAAAAAAGTCGTCAAAATCGACTTCCAAGAAGCTGTTGTTGACCCAGAAGACTTAGAAACTTTATCTGACATGACAACCCAAGCTATCAACGCTGCCCTCGTAGAAATTGATGCCGCAACTAAGAAAAAATTAGGTGCCTTTGCAGGTAAAATGCCGTTTTAAAACAAATCTCAAAAAACTCACCCCCTCCTAGTTCATTGCTAAGAGGGGGCTATTTTATGTAAAATTAAAGAAATCAAAGGCTTTATTAAGGAGTAAGTCTGTATATTTTGGATTGTCTTTTAGCTCTTTAATGGAACTTTGTACCAGTTGAACATCGTCCGTTATGATACCGTCAA
This sequence comes from Streptococcus sp. HMSC034E12, assembly GCF_001835915.1. Classification (NCBI taxonomy): domain Bacteria; kingdom Bacillati; phylum Bacillota; class Bacilli; order Lactobacillales; family Streptococcaceae; genus Streptococcus; species Streptococcus sp. HMSC034E12. Next base: position 6,137 of record NZ_KV826488.1, on the reverse strand, counting down.
CATTCAAGCGGAAAGATTTTGCAATGCTATTTACATCGTTGACCGTCCAATCATAGAGCAATTTATCTGCTTGCCACAACTTAGAAACAAAGTTTTCATCTAGTGTGGAGTATTCCATAGTATAACCACTGGCTTTGGTTCGTGGGAAGATTGTATTATAAGGCAGGATAAAAAAGCTTTTAATGCTAGCATCGTATTTCACAACTTTTTCAATCACGCGATAGTCCAATGAGTGCATTTGATGACCGTACTTTTTAATCGTTGGGCCATATTTTTTCAAAAAGCGCTCCATCATATCCGAAGAATCTTTTTTGCTGGTTTTGATTTCAATGAGCAACCGCTGTCCCAATTCGTTGGCACGTTTGAGATACGCATCAAAACTGGAAATTTTGGTCCGATAGCCATTTTCTGAAACATCTAAAGCAGTTAGTTCTGCCATGGTCAAATCCTGTGGACTTGCATTGACACCCGCCAAATTGAAAAGATTAGCATCATGCATCATGACAAATTGACCATCTTTTGTTTCTTGTACATCCATTTCAATGTAATCTAGTTTCAGCAAAGCCGTCTTTTCCAATGACTGAATCGTATTTTGTACACCATTTTCCTGCGACACTCCTCGGTGAGAAATCGTAACAGGAACCGTTTCTAATGGAAAAATGAGATACATATAACCTTCCACAGCAAAGAATATAGAAGCAATGGAAATCACAAGCCAGCGCAAAACGCGATCGAACTTCCTCCTCGGATAATCCGCCAAACCTTGCTCAGTCAGAAAAGAAACAAATTTAATCAAGAAATAGCTCAACATCAGATAGTGAGCATTCTTCAGCAACACATAATTCATCACACCAGCAATCGTTGCCACTTGATTGGAATGACCGTCTGCAACATGCTGTAAAAAAAAGAGAAAAGTCTTGGTCACAATCCAAAACAACTGCCAAGAATAAAAGAAAGTTCGTTTTTTGGTCTTTTCTAAGCTGAACCGCACCGTTTCTCTTACGGAAGAATTTTCAAAAAAGATTTTGGGCAAGGCGAACATCAGCTTGACCGCAATCAATAACATCAGCCATACAAGTAGGGGCAGGACGACAGCACCCCCAAAAATACGTCTCTTTCAAATAAGTTAAGATAAAATTTGGAACTAAAATCTTGTTTAGATAGTAAATTTTGAGGATTTTTCGGAGAAAATGAAAGAGCAGAGCGATGTAGAGCAAGACAAACAAGATTTTACTAGGACGTGCCTGCTTTAAGATGAGTAAACTGTCTGCTATGGTTTTCTTGGTAAACTTCAAGAGGGTTCGCTTGTCTTGAGTCAATAGATTGTGCGCTCCAAAAAAAGAAGTGTGATTTGAACATAAGCGACCAACAGATTGGCAACAAACAAGAGGATAAAAGCCAGAGTAACTAGAGGATGACTAGACAACACTCCAACTACATTGTTATACGACAGAAATTTAACCCGTCTGATGAAGCAAAGTACCTGCCGCAGCATAAGACGGATTAAGTCAGCATAATCTTGTTTTAATGCTTCAAAAGCTATTCTGACCTCTGTCGGAATCTCCACCCACTAGAATACTCCTACTAAACAGCACCCTGACATCAGCCTGTTTTAGGCTATATTTATCTTCTAAAGCTTTCTGTGTTAATTCTGGTAAATCTCGCTTCCCGCAAAAAGAAGCAAGAATATTGATATTTTTTGCGACTTTTTCTTTCATCACATCTTTCATTCTATAAAAAAATCTCAGTTTCTTCAACCGAGATTCTCTCTATCGTCCAAACAATCTTGCAAAAAAACCTTTCTGCTCTTGTGCTTGCACTTTTTCTTTAGCTTCGTCCAATTCTAATAGCAAAGTTTCACGCTCACTCATGGCCTTAGCAGTCAATTGCTGCTGCTGGTCTAATTGCTTGTCTTTTTCAGCAATTTGCACATCTTTCACGCGCAATTGCTCATCTTTTTTAGCTAATTGAGCATCTTTTGCTTTTAACTGGTCATACAAACGCACAATTTCTGCATTTTTCTCATCTACCAAAATTTCCATGAGTTCACGTTGCTTGACATCTTCGCTGACCGGTTCATCTTCAAAAATCGTCTTTTTGTAAATTTCTTCCAGCTTTATCAAACCGCTGCGCGTCACAACGGTGACCCCTTTTTCATTCTTGTCGGTATCTTCGGGCGCAAGAGTTTTGACCCGATTGTTCATCGCCTGACGGCTAATCCCTAAAATCTCGGCTAGCTCGCTGACTGTCTTTTCAATTGCCATAATTTCCTCTGAAACTTTTTCTAGATATATACCTAAATCTTATCATATCAAGGCTTAACTGTCAAATTCGCTCTGGATTTCAAGGAATTTCATCACATTTATGATACAATAAATTTGACATATTCATTTAAAGAAAGAAGCACAATGAACCATTTTGATACAATCGTGATAGGCGGAGGACCAGCTGGTATGATGGCTGCTATTTCCAGCTCCTTTCATGGACAAAAGACACTGCTCTTAGAAAAAAATAAACGCTTGGGTAAGAAGCTCGCTGGAACTGGTGGCGGACGCTGCAATGTGACGAATAACGGCACTTTAGAAGATTTATTAGCTGGCATACCAGAAAATGGGCGCTTTCTCTACAGCGTCTTTTCCCAGTTTGACAATCATGACATTATGAATTTTTTCACTGACAATGGTGTTGCACTCAAAGTAGAGGATCACGGGCGAGTTTTCCCAACAACAGATAAATCTTTTACAATTATTGAAGCATTAGAACGGAAAATGAAGGAGCTAGGCGTCACCATCATGACCCAGACGGAAGTGGTTTCTGTAAAGAAAAATGCGGATTACTTTATCATCAAGTCAAGTGAGCGCATTTGGAGCTGCGATCGATTGATTGTCACAACAGGTGGAAAATCCTATCCTTCAACTGGCTCTACTGGCTTTGGCTATGAGATTGCGCGCCATTTCAACCATACAATAACAGAGTTAGAAGCTGCAGAAAGCCCACTTTTGACAGATTTTCCACACAAGGCTTTACAGGGGATTTCATTAGCCAATGTCACCCTTCGTTATAATAAACACATCATTACCCATGACTTGCTTTTTACCCACTTCGGCTTGTCAGGTCCTGCCGCATTGCGGTTCTCCAGTTTCCTCAAAGGCGGTGAAACCATTTATTTAGATGTCTTACCACAGTTTTCTGCGGAAGATTTGGCAGCATTTTTAGAAAATAACCGAGAAAAATCGCTCAAAAATAGCCTCAAACAATTACTTCCTGAACGTCTGGCAGACTTTTTCGCGCAGCCATTCCTTAAAAAAGGCAAACAATTGACTGGAAAAGAAAAAGAAGAGCTCATTCAACAACTCAAAGCTCTACCAATTCCTATTACCGGCAAAATGTCTCTAGCTAAATCTTTTGTGACCAAAGGCGGTGTCAGTCTTAAGGAAATCAATCCCAAGACTTTAGAAAGCAAACTAGTTCCTGGGCTTTATTTTGCTGGCGAAGTGCTGGACATCAATGCTCATACTGGTGGATTTAATATTACAGTCGCTCTCTGTACTGGCTGGGTCGCTGGAAGTGTGGAATACTAAAAATAGAGCAGATGCTACCATGCAGAACATGTTGGCACCTGCCCTATTTTTTATTTTGCTTGTGTAACGTAGATGTGGATAATATCTGCTACATATTGGGCTGTTCCAACTCCAAATTGGTCAATATTTTTCTTAAATTCTGGATTTGCCACATAGCCTTTTCCGATAAAAGCGAAAACTTCCAGAGAGCAATCAAAGGCATAGGTATTCATTGCTTGAAATAACTGCTCGGCTTCTGATAAATTCTCTTGTGCTTCCACAGCTAGACCTTTTTGCATATTGTTAGCTAGATTGCGAAAAACTTTGTTAAATGCTTCCGTCATCTCAGTTTCTTTGCCAACTTGTCGTGCACGAGAATCGTCCATTACTTCTTGACCGTATGTTTCAACCGCTTGATGATAATAATTTGCATGATCTTCGTAGGTAAATCCAACAAATTTTTCTTGTGTCGTCATTTTTCTTTCTCCTTTTTGAGCTTGAATTGTCTTTTGTAAGGTGGAAATCAAGGTATCCAAATGTTCCCTTTCCTGCTGCAAAAACTGCAATTGCTTGTTCAAGTGAGGCAATAGTTCCTGCTCTTCCTGACTTAGCAGCTCTGCTATTTTCTTTAAAGAAAATCCAAGATATTTGTAAAATAAAATAATTTGCAGGCGCTCTAAATCTGCTTCACTATAAAGGCGATACCCGTTTTCAGACTTTTGCTGCACAAGCAAACCTATTTTATCATAGTGATGCAGTATTTTGACAGAAACACCTGAAAGCTGCGCAGCTTCTTTGATTTGATACATCATTTCCTCCTTACAAATCTCATTATAAACCCTCCCCTTAGGTCAAAGTCAATGCTTTTTTAAAAATATTTTCCTCCCAATATAGTTATCACAAAGTACGACCTTGCTTTTTACAAAAATCGCTAACGTTGCTTGCAAAGCAAATCTCAACACCATTCGCTTTTCAAACTTGGACGAACACTACTCAAACTAAAAGCTTCGTTTGCTTCCTTCACTACTTCAACAGCCTATTGGATTGTCGAAACCTTTCGAAGACGAGACTAACAACTACAAATTTTCAATTTTTAAACTCTAATTGATCTAGATAAGCTCACAAATCAATTAAGGAAGAAAAGAAAATTGTAACAAACATTGACTTGAATTATATCAAACTTGGTATGTCTTAAAAGTTAGACTTAAAAAGAAGTTATAAAGAAAAATTAGCAGATTTATGGAGAAACAATAAAAAAACTATTTGAAGATAAAGCAATAGTTGATATAAAATCGACAGAATATCAAAGAACCATGAATATCCATGGGGAAACTGTTGGATATGATTACTTAAGTAGAATCAATTCAACAATTAGAAAAACTATACAATTAGTGCAATCTGATAAGATAGTTCTTGATGATTTCACAAGTAACGTAGAACGCTTTGCAGGAAAGGAAACTCAAAAAAACGAGGAAAAATATATTCATAGTGTTGAGGATTATCATAGATTAGTAAACTATCTGGAAGAAAAATTAGATTATGAGACAACAGTTATATATCATGTTCTATATATCATAGCTAAAACAGGCATGAGGTATGGAGAAGCAAGTGATATAACTGATGATGATACAAAGTTAGAAGACCATTATTTATACACACATAGAAGATATAACACTACGACATGGGGGGACGAAAGCAAAAAATGATACTCCATACGAGCAGTACCAATAGATGATAAAACAGTTACTGTTCTGCCTAACATGATAAAAGAACGAAAAAGAATAAACTCATTACTACAAATAAAAACAAAGAGAAATTTCTCTTCTTTCACTATGGTCTAGAACAAGGACTTAGACACACTTATGGCTCATATTTACTTCATAGTCATATAGATATGGGAGTTGTGGCTAAAATTTTAGGTCATAAAGATATCCAAATGTTGATAAAGGCATATGGTCATACTATGACAGAAAGAATTGATAAAGAGTTCAAAGAGGTAGAATCTATCATGGATAGACTATAATTGGGGTACAATTTGGGGTACGATAAAGAAAAATATCAAAAAAAGCCTTGTGTATCAAGACTTTTTCTAAACTCAAGCAATACCGGCGGCCGGGGTCGAACCGGCACGTCCTTGCGGACACTGGATTTTGAGTCCAGCGCGTCTGCCAATTCCGCCACGCCGGCAAAGTTAAACTGGGGTAGCTGGATTCGAACCAACGCATGAGGGAGTCAAAGTCCCTTGCCTTACCGCTTGGCTATACCCCAATAATATAAAATAGGCGAGTGATGGGGATCGAACCCACGCATGCCAGAGCCACAATCTGGTGTGTTAACCACTTCACCACACCCGCCATATTCACAATAAACACGGGCAGTAGGAATTGAACCCACACTGAAGGTTTTGGAGACCTTAGTTCTACCTTTAAACTATGCCCGTAAAGGTATGGAAGGGGAGGGATTCGAACCCCCGAACCCGAAGGAGCGGATTTACAGTCCGCCGCGTTTAGCCTCTTCGCTACCCTTCCTGATATTAAACTAATATGGCGCGAGACGGAATCGAACCGCCGACACATG
>NZ_KV826487.1:0-367 GCF_001835915.1 Streptococcus sp. HMSC034E12 | reverse complement strand
TGGTGTTACGTCAACAGAACCATCATTTTGAGGCGTGACGGTTGGAGCAGCTGGCTTAGTTGTTTCTGGGGTAGTTGGGTTGTTTTTGGCGTTACCAGTGGCTTCGTCGGAAGAGGTGTCACCCTTCTTATCTACAGCGGTTACGCTACTACCGTCTTTGACTTTCTTTGCTGGAATAGTGACTTTACCAGTGGTTTTATCAACGGTTACGCCTTCTGGAGCGTCGTCACCCTTCTTCCACTCACCGTTTTCTTTCTTAACAGTGAATTTGGTTGGGTTGGTGTTTTCACCTTCTGGCGTATAAGTGATTTCCAGACTATCAGTACCGTCTGCTGGTGTTACGTCAACAGAACCATCATTTTGAGGC
>NZ_KV826486.1:0-610 GCF_001835915.1 Streptococcus sp. HMSC034E12 | reverse complement strand
GACCGCTTGCTGCAAGTGTAACGTGTCGCCAATAGTAACCACCAGAGCCGTAAGCTCCCTCACCGTCAGAGACAATTTTATTAGGGTTTATGACAAAATAGCTACCTACTTTTGTCACTTGGTCTGCTAATAAATTGCCGTTTCCGTCCACAAGGTCAATGTCTTCGCAGGCAATGCCGTTTTGCGTCCAGTCAAATTCGACTGGCGCAAGGTAGTTACAACGTACTTGCCAAATGCCGTTGACAAACTGCAAGTCGTTGACTTGATAAACCTTTAACTTATTGCTTGTTTGTGGTTGAGCTGGTGCAGGCGCTGGGGTTTGCCCACTCGCCCCCTCACGAAAAACAATTTCGCGGGGGCGACCATTGAGTTCCCAGATTTGGTTGTAGTCGTTTTCGGTCACGCCATCATATCCGTAATTGCAATGGATTGCTGTAGTCGGACTTGTCATAATCATAACGTGACCAAATGCACCAAGGGAGCTAGAGCCGTCTCGTGGCGCCCAAATAACCACATCTCCACGTTGGGCTTCAAATTCGCCGTCTACACCGTCAAAGATTTTACCATAACCAATTGTAGGGAGGGCTTGTTGTAAGCTCTCTGTGTTGTT
>NZ_KV826485.1:0-219 GCF_001835915.1 Streptococcus sp. HMSC034E12 | reverse complement strand
TTGTCCCTGAAAAAGGGCGCACAATTGTAGAAGGAGAAATAGTAAATGAATAAAACAGACGCACTCATGGAAGCCGTAAAAATGCAAGGAGAGCAAGCAGTTCAGCTTGTAAACCAAAATGAAACCTTGAAGGAAATCTTAAAAGAGATGACCGGGCTAAAAGAAGAAATGGATAAAACGGCAGCGACTACCAAGCGACGACTTGGAGAAGTTGAAAAC
>NZ_KV826484.1:0-257 GCF_001835915.1 Streptococcus sp. HMSC034E12 | reverse complement strand
ATGGCGCGAGACGGAATCGAACCGCCGACACATGGAGCTTCAATCCATTGCTCTACCAACTGAGCTACCGAGCCTACCTATTGCGGGAGCAGGATTTGAACCTACGACCTTCGGGTTATGAGCCCGACGAGCTACCTAGCTGCTCCATCCCGCGCTATTCCTACTAAGGAGGATGTGGGATTCGAACCCACGCACGCTTTTACACGCCTGACGGTTTTCAAGACCGTTCCCTTCAGCCGGACTTGGGTAATCCTCCA
>NZ_KV826483.1:0-350 GCF_001835915.1 Streptococcus sp. HMSC034E12 | reverse complement strand
GGTCACGACAATGTCTGCTGATTCTTCTTTTGGCGGACGTTTGGGATTGCTACCTGCTAATTTTACAAATACAGCTAACGGGGCGTATTTTGGAGCGGTTAAGGAGCTAAAGCTCTCTGAACAAGCTAAAGACTGGTACATCTGGGCTCGTGCTTGGTTTGAAACAGGCTTAGTTAGTCAGACAGGAGCTTGGTGCTTATCTGTAGTAGATAGTAATAATCACTTAATTGCAGGCATGGCTATTGAGAAAAGCGAACGGGCACGAAACAGGGCGCTTGTTGTCTTTCTGATGGGCGATGGAGCTGGCGGAAGTCGAGTTGTCAAATCTATCGAATTCACACCGAGCGTTT
>NZ_KV826482.1:0-93103 GCF_001835915.1 Streptococcus sp. HMSC034E12 | reverse complement strand
CGAGTAAACGTTGCACTTTTTATTGCAATTTATCGTATGAAAAAGCTGAGAATGGACATTTTTGTCCACTCTCAGCTTTTTTCTTCTAACTATTTTCCAGCCAAGCGATAAATCGTTTCAGCATAAATATCCATTGCCTTATACAGATCGTCAATCACAGTTCGTTCATTGGCTTGATGTTCTGTTTGCAAAGCACCAGGGAAAAGTGCACCAAAAGCTACACAATTTGGCATAGTACGAGCAAATGTAGCACCGCCAGAAGACACAGCAGGGCTATCATCATTGGTTTTTTCTTTATAGACAGCCATTAAGGTGCTGACCAATTCACTATCAAGTGGTACATATAACGGTGCAAGATAGTCAAATTCTTCATAACGTAATTGATATTTTTCAGCAATTTGACTTAGTTCTCGTACTAATTTATCTTTGTCAGCAAGAACTGGAATCCGCAAATCAATCCGAATCTCGGACTCGTCTTGATTTATAGTTAGCCCAGAAACATTGAACGACAAGGTTCCTGAAGGCTCATCTGAAATTTCACCAAACAAGCTGCTGCCTGTAGCATCTTCACCAACTGCTTCTGCCATAAATTGAATAGTAGAGTGTTGAACAAGTGGATTTAGCCCCATTGCCAAACGTACAATAGCATTCACTCCCTCAGCTGCATCTTTTGAATGCTTAGGGACACCAATGACTGTTACTGTATCTGCAGTTCGTTCGTATTCAAAAGCCTGTTTTTTCAATTCAACTTCTAATGAATCTGCTAAATTTCCCGTATAGCTTGCTTTTGCAGGTACAACATTAAAGGCTTCTCCTGCTTCAATAGCAAGTTCTTGCGAACCTGAACCATGTAACTTAATCTGCAGCAAACCTTTTTCAGCATAAGTCAGCGGGAAAGAAGAATCCGGTGCAAAACCAAGCGTCGCTGTTTCCTCCAGCTCATTGTAACGAGCCATACAGCGCCACAGAGTTTCTTCGTCTGTACCATAGATGAAACGAATCCGCTTGTTAAATGTCACACCTGCATCCATCAATGCTTTAACAGCATAAAGTGCAGCTAGGGACGGACCTTTATCATCTTGCACCCCACGTCCATGTATCCAACCATCTTTTATAGTTGCTTCAAATGGAGGAGTTTCCCAATCGGACAAATCTCCCACTGGAACAACGTCTAAATGGCAGAGAACGGCCAGGAGTTCTTCTCCCTGACCAATTTCTGCATATCCATAATAGCCTTTAGGATCAATGTAAGTTTTAAAACCTAAACTCCTAGTGAGCTCTAGCATTTTTTCTAAGACGTTTTGAATAGATTGTCCGAAAGGTGTTCCGTTTTCTCCTTCATTAAGAACTGATGGGTAGGAAACGATTGTTTTCAGCGATTCTAAATAATCAGACTTAATTTCTTCGGTTAAAAATTGTTTCATAAAGAACACCTCGTTATTTTCCTATTATAAGAACGTTCCTAAAATAAGAAGTAGAATACTTACTACAAAGATTCCTGCAACTAATTTTGCAACGAATTTCCACCAAGTACCCAAATCAATACGTCCAAGAGCAAGTGCCCCCATAACGATACCAGATGTTGGAGTAACAAGGTTCAAAAGACCAGAAGCAGATTGGTAAGCAGTGATAATCAAGCTTGCTTGCACATTGACAAATTTTCCAAGTGGTGCCATAATTCCCATTGTTGCACTGGCAAGACCAGATGTTGATGGGATGAGGAACGACATTGGTAGATAGAAAATGTAAGTCAATACGATGAATACTTGAGATGATAGACCCTTGAGTCCTACTTCACCCCAGTGAAGGATTGTAGCAGTAATCATACCGTCGTTCATGATAACTTGAATACCACGCGCAACAGCTACGATAAGCGCAACACTTAGAAGATCAGCCGCACCATTGATAAAGACAGTGATAAAGCGGCTTTCTTTCATGCGGTAAACAAAACCAATGATGATACCCATTACCATAAAGAGCATTGCCCCTTCTGGGAAGTACCAGGTACCCAAAGCAGATGTTGAACTACCAATAATCTTACCAATGAACGGAAGTCCAATCAACCATTTATTGAAACTTTCAAAAATAGTTACCTTCAAGTCTGTCCATGGAATGAAACTCATAATCATGAGAACAAAGGTCAAGACAAAGAGTACCAACACTTGTTTTTGTTTCTTGCTAAGAGTGGATTCTACATTAGCAACTGCATCTACATTGAAATGTTTTAAATCTTCTTCACGATGACTGTAAACCAAAGATTTTGTAGGATCTTTTTGAATCTTATCCGCATAACGATAAACGAAATACGTACCAAGTGCTGTCATTACAACAAAGAAGATTAACCGAAGAACGATACCGTCACCAGTACCTACACCTGCTGTCGCAGAAGCTATACCTGTAGCAAATGGATTCAGAGTAGAAGCCAAACATCCAATTTGAGAACCAAGAAGGATAATAGCCACCGCAGTCAAACTATCAAATCCTACTGCCATCATAACTGGCACAAGAAGTGGATAGAAAGCCATGGTTTCTTCACCCATACCATAAGTGGATCCGCCAAGAGCAAACAAAGGCATCAAGACTAAAATCAACATCTTTTCGCGGCCTTTGTACTTCTTCACGATAGAAGCAATCCCTACATCAAGGGCACCTGTTTCGTTGACAACACCAAGGAAACCACCAACCATCAGAATAAAGAAGGCAACATCAATTGCTGCTGATGTTGGTTCTTTCCCAAGCATAGCACGAATCGGAGCCATTAAGACATCCCAAATCCCTTGCGGATTTTGAGCAACAGTCTTATAGGTTCCTGTAATTAGATTACCAGACTTATCAGCATCATATTGACCAGCTGGAATAATCCAGGTCAATACTGCCATAATGGCAATGATAATCATCAAAACGGTATAAGATGACGGCATCTTAAACCCTTTTTTTGCTTTTTCACTCATTTGTTTTCCTCCTAAATGTAACAAATTGTAAAAATTTAACCGAATCCCATTTTCAGAAAGCGCTTCCTTTGACTATATTTTAACATATTCAAATGAAAAATACTAGTCATTTTCAAAAAAATTATCATTTTACAACAGTAAAATAGACTTAAAGAAAGCAAATCTAAAAATAGGAAACACCGACATTGTTTTAAAAAGTTTTATTACAGTCTTAAACTTATAAATGATAACACTCTGTTATCCTTTTTCAATAATCGTTCCGCTTTTAGACTCAATTAAAGCACCTAAGTTTTCAAGAGAAGTAATGACAGCTTCGCCTTCTGGTCGATCATTTACAAAGGCAATAGCTGCTTGCACTTTAGGTAACATACTTCCTGGTGCAAACTGTTCTTGCTTGATGTATTCTTCAAGCTGAGCTACATTAACACGCTCTAACTTAGCTTGATCTGGTTTATTGTAGTTCACATAAACATAGTCAACACCTGTCAAGACAATGAAAAGATCTGCTTCGACCAATTCAGCCAGACATTGTGAAGCAAAGTCTTTGTCAATTACTGCTTCTACGCCGGCAAGATGACCATTGTCTTCCTTGATAACAGGAATGCCGCCACCACCAGCAGCCACAACGACATGTCCTGCATTGATGAGTGTACGAATAGTTTCAATTTCTTTGATTCCAACTGGTTTTGGTGAAGCAACTACTTTTCTCCAGCCACGTCCAGCATCTTCTTTGAAAGTAGCTCCACTCTTTTCAGCTTCTGCTTTTGCTTCTTCCTCTGTGTAGAATGGTCCGATTGGTTTGCTCAAATTTGTGAAAGCTGGGTCGTTTTTGTCAACCACGACTTGTGTCACAACAGAAGCAACTTCTTTTTCAATCCCTTCTTCACGTAAAGCATTTTGAAGAGCATTTTGTAACCAGTAGCCGATACTTCCTTCTGTCATCGCAACGAGCGAATCAAGCGGGAATGCTGGATTTTTTTCAGAATCTGCTGCTAAATGTTGCAATAAAAGATTTCCAACTTGCGGTCCATTTCCATGAGTGATAATCAAGTCATCACCATTTTTAATCAATTTTACAAGATGACTTGCTGTTTCTGCTAATGCTTCTTGTTGTGCTTTAGCTGATGGATCAGATGAAAGGATGGCATTTCCTCCCAAAGCCACAACGATTTTCCGATTTGCCATAAATAATTAGCCTCCTTAGAGTTTTCTCATTATAGTGTTTCAATTTCATTTTAGTAGTCCAAGATAGAATCCAGCTGCAACAAACGTAGGAATGAGGTTAGAATAGCATTGTCTCAGACTACATTTCTCTGAGAGTGACTGCATCAGTAATTATAGTTGTTTGTTCTATCGCCTTTTTCCTCTATTAACATCATACTAAAATGAACACAAGAACTATCAAAAATGAGGACTGGACTAAAGCTATTAGTCGCAGCCCTCATAGCTGTTGGTAAACGGTTTTGGTTTTAAATTATACTTTTGGAATATAAAGGTTACCAAGAGTTGCTGCCATAACTGCTTTAATAGTATGCATACGGTTTTCAGCTTGGTCAAATTGGCGAGCGTATTTGCTGCGGAATACTTCGTCAGTTACTTCCATTTCTTCAACGCCGAATTTTTCAGCAACATCTTTACCATAAACAGTATTTGTATCATGGAAAGCTGGTAAGCAGTGCAAGAAGATCAAATCTTCATTGTCAGCTTTCTTAATCAAATCCATATTTACTTGATAAGGTTTCAACAGTGCAACACGTTCTGCAAATTTGTCTTCTTCACCCATAGATACCCAAACGTCTGTGTAAAGGACATCCGCACCTTTAACAGCTTCATCTGCATTGTCAGTAATTAAGACATGTGCGCCACTTTCTTTCGCATATCCTTCTGCCAATTTCACAATATCTTCAGCTGGGAAGAGTTCTTTTGGAGAAAAGATATGAACATTTACACCGAGGATAGCACCTGTTACAAGGAGACTGTTTGCAACGTTATTGCGTCCGTCACCACAGTAGACAAGAGTCAAGCCTTCCAAACGCCCAAAGTTTTCTTGAACTGTCAAATAGTCAGCTAACATTTGAGTTGGATGCCATTCGTCTGTCAAACCATTCCATACAGGAACGCCTGAAAATTCTGCTAGTTCTTCTACCATACGTTGGCTAAATCCACGGAATTCAATCCCGTCAAACATACGTCCCAATACTTTAGCTGTATCTTCAGTAGATTCTTTCTTGCCAAGCTGAATGTCGTTAGCTCCTAGATATTCTGGATGAGCGCCAAGATCAATCGCTGCTGTTGTGAAAGCTGCACGAGTACGAGTTGAAGTTTTTTCAAACAAGAGAGCAATATTTTTACCTGCTAGGTAGTGATGTTCAATATTGCGTTTCTTCAAATCTTTCAAGTGAGCTGCTAAACCAATAAGGTATTCTAATTCTGCACGTGTAAAATCTTTTTCTGCCAAGAAGCTGCGTCCTTGGAACACTGAGTTTGTCATTCTATTATTTCCTCTTTCTAATCTTAAAGTTCTTCACGTTCAAATGGCATTGACATACAACGAGGTCCACCACGACCGCGAACCAATTCACTTCCGCGAATCTTAATCAAACGAAGTCCGTATTCTTCAAGAATCTTATTTGTAACAACGTTACGGTCATATACCACTACTACACCTGGTGCTATTGTAAGGGTGTTTGAACCGTCGTTCCATTGTTCACGAGCAGCTGCAACAGCATTTCCGCCACCGCAACGAATCAAATGAACTTTATCAATACCAAGATTCTTAGCTAACAATTCAGCCAAATCGCCTTTTTCTTCTGCAATATGAAGTTTTTCATTTTCATAAGTAACAGAGTAAACGCGAAGGTCGCCTTCAATTTCTGGGTGAATCGTGAATTTGTCATAGTCAACCATTGTGAAGACTGTATCTAAGTGCATGAATTTACGATTATTAGCAAATTCAAATGCAATCACTTTCTTAAAGCCAACATTCTTCTTGAAGATATTAACCAAAAGTTTTTCAATAGATGCTGCGTCTGTACGTTGTGAAATACCTACTGCAAGGACATCTTTAGAAAGAACGAGTTCATCTCCACCTTCAATACGAGTTGTTTCTTCACGGTTATAAACCAAGTCAACATTGCCACCATATACTGGGTGGTATTTGAAAATGTATTTACCATAAAGTGTTTCACGATTACGTGTATCTGAGTACATGTGGTTCAATGACACCGCATTACCAATTGTAGCAAATGGGTCACGTGTGAAATAAAGGTTTGGCATTGGGTCAATGGCAAATGGATAGTCTGATTCTACCAAGTCAGTCAGTCCTTTAGCTTCTTCAGGAATTTCTGGCAATTCTGCTTTTTGGAAGCCTGCCATTGTCTTTTCAACCAACTCAAGGTTATCTTCTATACCATGAAGAATGTCGCGAATAGCAACTTTTGTTTGTGCTCCGCGAATATTTGCTTCGTCAAGATATTCTTCAATAAATTCGTTACGAATTTCTGGAGAAATCAATGATTCAGCAGTCAATTTTTCGAGGTAAAGAACTTCAATACCTTCTTTACGTAGAGCGTCTGCGAATGCATCGTGTTCTTTTTGAGCATCTTCCAAGAATGGAATATCGTCAAAAAGTAGACGTTCCAAATGGTCTGGCATCAAGTTTTCCAACTCTTTACCAGGACGATGTAGCATAACTTTTTTCAGTTTTCCTATTTCTGAGAAAACATGAATAGGATGTGTAGACATCTTATGTCCTCCTCTTTTTTTCTTTGTGACTTAAGTTTCCTTAAGTTCTATTTACATGTCATATTGTAATATCTTTTGTTTTCGTTTTCACAATCAATTATACATTTAAAATGCCAAATCCTTTGCTTTTTTTAAAAGAAATTCAGATATTTACCCAAAATAAAACGCTTTCTATAAATATTTTATGCATTTTATTGATTTTATGAATAATTATTTTTTAGAAACAAATGAAGTTTTTGAGGATATTTTTAAATGTTTAGGTTTCTAAATTAAAAAAGGACCAAAAATTGCTTTTTGGACTGCAATTCTGTCCTTCTTTTCTACATATCTTCAAAATACTTTAAAAAGTATTCTTTATTCAAAAAGACGAGTTTCTTTCGATTATATTGAATAATGTTTTCTTCTGTCAATTTTTTCAACACTTGATTAACTGTTTCACGAGTGGTCGCCCCCAACTTGGCTAACTCTTTCATACTAAGGGCAAAAGGAATATCATCTCTATCTTGACAAAAATCAATACATAAAATTGAAATCACTTGGATAACTCGCTCTGTCGCACTCGCTAAAACGGAATTTCGCAAGCGTAATTCATGGAAACGCAAAATATTTGATAACTTATGCGTAATGAATAACATTTGCTCTATAATTTGTTTGGAATAGTATTCATACAAGTCAACAGGAATCGAAAAGTATTCTAAATCCGTCACAGAAATCCCAGAATAATGATAATCTTTATCTTCAAACATGCCACCATAAGGAAACATGGTATTTTCTTTCACATAATCAATGTAATTAAACGAATCTGTCTGATCATACTGCTCAATCCGAACATAACCCTTATAAATCAAAAAAAGTCGCTCTCGCTTATCTCCAGAAAAGAAAATAATTTGCCCTTTTGGCACTTTGCGAAATTGAATTTCAACCGCTATTTTATCAAAATGTTCAACTGGTAAATTTTCAAAAGCAGGATGTTCCCTAATGTAACGATAATGCTCTTTGTTAATCATGATATCCTTGTGATCCTTTTTTACATTCTGTTCTTATTATAACACAAAAGGGCTTCAATCTTAAAGAGAACCCTTACATTTTTCTGAAATTTGTTCTTTTTACAACGTGTCCTTCACCCTATAAATATATGCATCTTAATTCATATTCACTCGATGCCATTCATTGATGACATAGGCCAATTGTCCAACTTGCGTAATACCAACGCCGCTAATCTCATCGCTTTCGGAAGTCGTTCCCCCTAGACCTGCTGTATAAAGGGCAATCAAATAAGGCTTTGCTTCACATACAACTGCGTCTATATTCAGGGCTTCTGCAACGTAACCTGGCTTTTGGTAGATTGGAATATCTCTTACATATCGTTTATAGTATTCGTTTGGAAAAGATTCACCGATATAATACAAAATCTCTTTATACTTCTCCTGATGTTTCCAAAGATAATCCAATACCTGAATATAATAATCCGTCGTTGTTTGATTCTGTTGGTTGATTGTCTTAATCTCGCCCTTTCCTTTTCCATAGCGCTGATACATCGTATAGGCTTTATCCAAGCCACCTAAGCGTTCCGCTAAAGCATAAGCAGGTGTATTTTCAGAATAGAGAAGAGAGTATTCCTGCATCTCAGGAATGTTCATTGTCCCATTAAATGCCGCTACGTAATTATTGTGTTCACCGATATATTCATAGCGAGTATGTGTAATATCAAACCGCTCGGTTAGTGATAAATTTCCCTTTTCTACCTCATCAACGACCAACATATTTAATGGCAATTTGTAAGTTGAGCCTGCTGTCATCGGCTGCGTCTCATTCATAGCATAGGTTTGCCCACTCGTTAAATCCTTATAAGAAAATGCAACTTGTGAATGTTCAATACCCATTTCATCAAGATAAGCCTGTACAACTTGAACCAAATTTAGATTGGCATAATCATAATACAAACCATAGGCACCCATTACCGGCAAATCAGCTTCCATGACCTTCTGCTTTTCTTCCATACTTTTTATTGGAACACGAGTGGCTGGTTTTGACTCTTTTGACGGACTTTTTTTCTTTTCTTGACTAACTGTGTAACTTTTAGCTACCTTCGTATGATGTGGCTTTCTAGC
This sequence comes from Streptococcus sp. HMSC034E12, assembly GCF_001835915.1. Lineage (NCBI taxonomy): Bacteria > Bacillati > Bacillota > Bacilli > Lactobacillales > Streptococcaceae > Streptococcus > Streptococcus sp. HMSC034E12. The sequence continues at coordinate 84,297 of NZ_KV826482.1, read as the reverse complement.
TTGCCCAAAGTGCACAGCACTTAACACCAACACACCACACATCATAAAGCAACCAAGCAAACAAAGAATTATTGTCTTTTTACTCACGCACTTCTCCTAACTTATATACCTCATTATATAGGAAGAATGAAAAAATGACAAGATATGATAAACAGAATCATCAATTATTTTCAACTTCCTTTATTGTATATATACAGTATAAAGTAACAATTCTAGTTCATTTAAAATAAGCCTGAATGGTAGCTTTCACATCCTAAATAGTGTTTTTTAACCATTTAAGACATCAGAACTACCATTTAAGATTAAAATACTCTTTTTCTTGCGTATTTTGAGAAAATAACATTACAAAACGAAAGGAAAACATTATAGTGAATTTTAAAAAATCGTTTGTTCCACAAATAGATGCTAGAGATTGTGGTGTTGCTGCTCTGGCTTCCATTGCTAAATACTATGGTTCAAATTATTCTTTAGCACACTTGAGAGAGCTCGCAAAGACAAACAAAGAAGGGACAACTGCACTTGGAATTGTCAAAGCAGCAACAGAAATGGGCTTTGAAACCCGACCAATCCAAGCAGACATGACATTGTTTGATACAGAAGAGCTTCCCTATCCTTTCATCGCACATGTCAACAAAGACGGCAAGCTTCAACACTATTATGTCGTTTATAAAAACGAGCAAAAGCACTTGCTTATCGGTGATCCTGATCCAACTGTCAAAATAACTAAGATTAGCAAAGAACAATTTACTAAAGAATGGACAGGTGTTGCTATCTTTCTCGCCCCAAAACCTAGCTATAAACCTCATAAGGATAAGAAAAATGGACTTGCTAGCTTTTTACCACTCATCTTTAAACAGCGTTCTTTGATTTTTTATATTGTCTTAGCTAGTTTGCTCGTGACCCTCATCAACATTGTTGGCTCCTATTATCTGCAAAGTGTTTTGGACGAATACATCCCAAATCAGATGAAATCAACTCTTGGGATTATTTCGATTGGACTTATCATTGCCTACATCTTACAGCAAATGATGAGTTTTTCAAGAGACTACCTGCTAACAGTACTCAGTCAACGATTAACAATTGATGTGATTTTGTCTTATATTCGGCATATTTTTGAATTGCCAATGTCCTTTTTTGCGATGAGACGCACTGGAGAGATTATTTCTCGTTTTACAGATGCCAACTCTATTATTGATGCTCTAGCTTCAACTATCCTGTCTTTCTTTCTTGATTTGTTCATTGTGATGATTGTCGGTAGTGTTCTTTTACTGCAAAATGTCAATCTCTTTTTACTCACTTTGCTTGCAATTCCTATCTACGCTCTCATTATTTTTGTTTTTATGAAGCCCTTTGAAAAAATGAACAACGATGTTATGCAAAGCAATGCTATGGTACATTCTGCCATTATCGAAGATATCAATGGAATTGAAACTATTAAATCCTTAACCAGTGAAGAAAGTCGTTACCAGAAGATTGATAGCGAGTTTGTTGATTATCTGGATAAAACTTTCAAATTAAGTAAATATTCCATTATGCAGACCGCTCTCAAACAAGGAGCACAATTTGTTTTGAATGTGGTCATTCTCTGGGTTGGAGCGTCCTTAGTCATGTCTCAAAAGATTTCAATTGGTCAACTGATTACTTTTAATGCACTCCTTTCGTATTTTACAAGCTCGCTTGAAAGTATTATCAATCTTCAAACCAAACTGCAATCAGCTAAAGTTGCCAATCATCGACTGAATGAAGTTTATCTGGTAGAATCCGAATTCAAAACCAAACAAGTCCTTACGGAGAAAAATTTCTTAGCTGGTGATATTACTTTTCATAACGTCTCCTATAAATATGGCTTTGGACGAGATACTTTATCAGATATTAGTTTAACTATCAAGAAGGGAGATAAAATCAGTCTTTTCGGTATTAGCGGTTCGGGAAAAACAACACTTGCTAAGATGATTGTTCATTTTTATGAGCCTTATCAAGGACAAATTCGCCTCAATGGAAATGACCTCAAGACAATTGATAAGAAAGTTCTTCGGCAATATATCAACTACTTACCTCAGCAAGCTTACATCTTTAGTGGTTCCATTCTAGACAACCTCACATTAGGAGCCGATCAAACAGTTTCTCAATCAGATATTCTTCGTGCCTGTGAAATTGCAGAAATTCGTTCAGATATCGAACAAATGCCCATGGGATACCAGACAGAATTGTCTGACGGAGCTGGATTATCTGGTGGACAAAAGCAACGAATTGCACTTGCACGCGCTCTGCTGACGAAATCTCCCATTCTCATTTTAGATGAAGCAACGAGTGGATTAGATGTTTTAACAGAGAAAAAAGTCATTGATAATCTCATGAAATTACCCGACAAAACCATTATTTTTGTTGCTCATCGTCTCAGCATTTCAAAGCGTACAAATCAGATTATCGTCCTTGACCAAGGAAAAGTGACTGAAATTGGTTCTCATACTGAATTGATAGGAAGAAAAGGTTTTTATTATCATCTATTTAATAAATAAGGAGTAAATTATGAATCCCAATCTGTTTAAAAGTGCAGAATTTTATCATCGAAGATACCACAACTTTGCGACTGTTCTCATTCTGCCTTTGGTAGTCTTCGCTCTATTTCTTGTCCTCTTTTCCTTTGTCGGGCAAAAAGAAGTGACTGTCAAATCCATTGGCGAAATCACACCAACGAAAGTCATTGCCATGATTCAGTCAACTAGTGACAATACGGTTCTGACCAATCATTTAGCTGAAAATAAGACCGTCACCAAAGGAGAGCTGTTGGTTCAATATACAAAAAATATAGATTCTTCTCAACAAACAACCATTGAAACGCAACTTGCCACTTACCAGCGCCAAAAAGCAGAATTAGAAACATTAAAAAACAGTTTACAGCAGGGAACAAATCTTTTTACAGGCAAAGATGAGTTTGGCTATGCCAACACATTTAACAATTTTATCAAACAATCAGAAGATTTAACTATCGACATTTCAAAAAATAATTCTGAAGTTAGTAAGCAAGTGTCTTTAACCAATCAAACAATTGCTACTATTGATCAGCAAATGAACGAATTAACAAAACAAATCAATGATTATCATGAATTGTATAATACCATTTCTAGCAATGCCTCAAATTTGCCAAAAAGCAATCCTCATCAAGCAACCTTTAACTTATATAAAAATGAATATCACGTCAAACATGATTCGTCAACTACAAATCAATACTTAGCTCAAATTGATACAAAGATATCCAGCCTAAATTCTTCCATTGCCAATCTAAAGATTCAAAAAGCTGGCACTGGAACTGCGACGACCTATGATAATAGCCTTTCGACTAAGATTGAGGTACTTCGCACACAATTTATCCAAACAGCAGACCAACAGTTAGCAAGTCTTACGACACAAATTACTGATTTGCAAAATCAATTGAACCAAGCAAATGCTCAGCTTCAAAACAATCAGTTAACTGCTCCTGAAACAGGTATTCTTCATATCAGCAGTACGCTCAAAGGAAAGACTTTACTACCAAAAGGAACGGAAATTGCTCAGATTTATCCAGATATTACGAAAACAAAAGAAGTTCTTATCACCTATTACGTTCCTTCAACCTATATGACCAATTTAAAAAAGGGACAAACTTCCCGCCTTACTCTAGAAAAAATTGGAAATCAGACAATCACTATTATCGGTAAAATTAACAGCATTGACACTTCTGCTACTGAAACAAAACAGGAAAACCTGTTTAAAATCACTGCAAAAGCCTCCGTATCTAAAAAAGATAGCCAAATCTTGAAGTACGGTTTGCAAGGACGAGTAACGAGTGTCATTGCGAAAAAATCATTCTTTCATTACTACAAAGATAAACTGTTAAACAACGTTGAATGATCGTTTAAGACGAAATCAATTCCGTTTAAGATCCAATGATACACAAAGCAAAATTTAGTTTATAATAAATTTATCAAAAAGGGGGTTCCTATTATGGACAAAGAACAAACACTTAATCACTTTCATACTCTCACAGACCAAGAACTTGAACAAATTGTTGGTAGTGGCTGGTTAGAGAAGCTACTTTCTCCTTACTTAAATAAATATAAATTAGGTCAATCCAGCCAAACTAATTTAGGATAATATACAAAATCATTACTGAATTTAATTACAGTAATGATTTCCTTTTATTTGAATCTCAATTGTCTGACGAAAACAATAATTTTGACTAGTTGTATTAAGCGAAACATTAGGATATCTATCCAAAATAGATATTACATTATGCAGTCCCACTCCTCTCGTAGCCCCTTTCGAACTAACTCCCAAGTCAAAGATTTGTGAATTATCCACACTTTCTTCTTTTACTGAATTTTCAACGGAAAATATCTGCTTTTGTCCTGATGAAACATAGGCAATCGTCATATTTGGAGCAGCAGCTTCAATAGCATTATCGCACAAAACGGAGACAATAGTGATAAAGTCAACTAATTCCATTCCCTGTGAATAAATATCTTCTGGAATCTCCAATGAAACTGCCACATTATGTTCTTGAGCTTGTGCACACTTAGCTGCTAACAGGCTCTTTAAAGCATCATTTTTGATATGGATTAATCGTCCAATATCATACTTTGGATTACGAAAGTGCTTATTGGAATCTTTTAACACTGAGTCATAAACATTTTTTACAATTTCTATATCATTTTGCTCAATTCCTAATTTCAAAGTCGTTAAAATATTTGCGTAATCATGCCGAAAACTCCGAACTTCTGTATATAATCCCTCAATATGATGACTGTAGTCTTTCAAATTTTTTAACTGCAAATCTTTTTGGAACATTAAATCACTTTGAATCCTTTCTCGTAAACGCTTATCCAAATAATTTGCAGCACTCATGAAAAGGATAAGATAAAAGACTACCAAACTTTCTCTAAAAACTAATGTTTGTGCACCACTCTCATTCTCTAAATAAGCCAAGATTTGAACAATTAAATGGTAAATTATCATACTCAAATTTACAAAGATTAAAACTTTTTTATCTTTTTGGTCAATCAATTGAAATGATAATGTCTTAAAATTATATTGAATCAATCGTAAAAAAGGCAATACCATTAAAGCAGCCATAATCGATGTCATAATCGGCCTCAACAAACTTTTATTAAGTCTTACCACACCAAATCCAAATAAGGGAAATATAAAAAAGATTATCAAACGTTGTATCAAATTCCATAACGTAATCGGAAAAAGCCCATAAAAAATCTTTAATGTTTTACTATAAGACTTTCCAATAATCCAAGCAAATATCAAGGAATAGGTCGGACCTATTAAGTACGAAAATAAACTATTTGGGATAGCAGAAAAACTTATACTATAAAGTAAATTTGTTAAAATTGCTACTAGATATATTTTACTTGTTAATTTTTGGCCACTAACATAAGAAAAAAGAAACAATAACAGAAACATATCTAAAACTACTAATAATAGTTGTATTATCTATCATCTCCTCCGATGTAGGGCTGCAACTACTTCTAACAACCCCTTTAATTTTGTTCTTGCAATAAGGCAAGTAGCACCGTTTGGGAAATAAAGGATACGTTCTTTTTTCTCTATTCGAGCAATGTTCGCAGGGTTAACAACAAAGGAACGGTGACATTTATATAGCCGTTTTTCTTGCTCTAAAATATCTGAAAGATTAGCAGTAAATTCTGTCCGTCCTCTATATGTGTAAAGGACTAAGCGATGAGGGCGAGACGAAGTTTCTATATAAAGGATGTCTTTAAATGGAACTTGAATCTGTGCATTAGGAGACTCAAAAATAAAGGAGTCATCCGCCAGTCCTTTTCCCGTCATACTATTAGCGTGAAACAACGCAGTTTCTATCCGTGCTTTAAAGGCTTTATTGGATAAAGATTTGTCGATATAATCAATAGCAGCAACCTGTAGTCGAAAAGCAGTGGGCATCAATTCAGAATGACTGGTTACAAACACGATGACTGCATAAGGAGCTATTTCGCGTATCTTTTTGGCAACATCTAAGCCCTTTTTTCTTCGGTTTTTATTTCAATATCTAAAAAGAAAACCTGATGGCTTCCCTTCTCAGATATGGCTTCTAGTAATTGTTTAGGTTTTCCAAAGACTTCAAAATTGTGATATTGTAGATGATGTTCTTCTAGAATCTCTTTAATAATCGTTTCAATGCGATATTGTTGCACAATGTTATCTTCTAATATAAAAATATTCATTTCATGATTCTCCCTATCATATAATTTATTATATAAAAAGAATAAGAAATTCACAAAAATAAAATGAAAGAATATTTTGTATATTCAAAATAATTAAACAAAAATAAACAAGCTAATACCTATCAACTTGTTTTCACCTATTAAAAAAAGAAATGAAAATAAATCCAATTATAAATGATATACCAAATAGAAGCTATAAAAGTATATACATTCCATGATATATGAAAGAAAATCTGGAGTCGTATATTTTTACAATAACGATAAAATAGAGACATTGCAAACCCACTTAAGAAATAAAAGCTGAGATTGACCCAATCTCTTTGAAGTAAGACCATATGCCCCAATGCAGACAGACTAGCTGAAAATAAGACATCTAAATAATATTTTGACTTAACAAAAATACGAGACATGACATAACCTCGGTAAAAGAGTTCCTCAATTATTGGAGAAATCAACATTGTTATCAAAACGCTACAAATCTCAAATAGTTTACTCCCAGTCCAAATACCAACCTTACTATAAAGTTTTGCATTCATGGTTGTCCGAGCCATATACTGCACCAGCTCTTGTCTAATATGCGTTAAGAAGTAAAATATAAAACACAAAGCAAGCAACCCTAGTATATCTCCTCTACGGATCTTTTTCTTTTTAAAAATAGAATATAAATTTGCTCGTTTCAAGAGATAAATGATGAAGAATAGCAACAAAATCTCTTGAACCAACACCATCACACCAACTGCATCTAAATTCCACTTAAACAAAATAGCAATATGAAGCGCTACTGTTTCCGGAAAGCCAGCTAGCAAAATAGTGAAAAATATTAGAAAAATAAATGAACATGCTAGTTTCTTCATCACGTCTCCTGATTTTAATTATGGACGAACTCCATATGCCCATGCAGTCATACGTGCGTGTAAAGCTTGTGGGCTTAATGCTTGGCTATAATATGGTGGTGGCGGAAACTCACCACGATATGCTTCAAAAGTGTATCCACCACCGTTATAGTTGGCTAAGTCTTGTTCCGACAATTCTCTAAATGTTAAATGATTCATAGATATTCCTCTTTTCTATAATTTATTTTTGTAACGTTACATTCTCATTTTATCAACTTTTTATAAAAAATTTCCGGAAAATCCTGAATGGTAATTCTGATGTCCTGAATGGTCAAAAATATCGTTCAGTACATATGACGACTATTTAAGATTTTGCTCATCCATACATCATATTATATGGTAAGATAATTCTACAGGAGGAAAAATTATTATTGTCGGAGAAAATATTGATTATGAGCTATTATTTAAAAATCACTATCTCGTTTTTGGTGTGATTGACAGAACAAACGATCATTCTCTGAAATTCTTCAAACAACAAATCTGGTTTTATTTGGAAGGAATTTATAGGTAATTTTACTATAACAGAAAAAAACGAACCTAATCAGATTCGTTTTTTCTATCTCATTGCACACCTTATTTTGCTGCTGCGTACAATTCATTAACCTTATTCCAGTTGATGACTGAGAAGAATGCTTTGATGTAATCTGGACGAACATTGCGGTACTTCACATAATAAGCATGTTCCCAAACATCAATTCCTAAAATTGGTGTTTTCCCTTCAGAGATTGGTGTGTCTTGATTAGCAGTTGAAGTCACTTCTAATTTACCATCATTATTGACCACCAGCCAAGCCCAACCTGAACCAAAGCGACTTGCCGCAGCTGTTGTAAATGCTGCTTTGAAGTCATCAAATGAACCAAATGTTGCTTCAAGGTCTGCTGCTAATGCTGCTGATGGCTCTGTCTTTTCTGGTGTCATCAATTCCCAGAAAAGAGCATGGTTGAGATGACCACCACCGTTATTGATAACAGCTTGACGAATATCCGCTGGAATAGTTGCCACATCTGACAAAAGTTGCTCCAAATCCTCACCGATTTCAGGGTGTTTTGCCAGAGCTGCATTTACATTATTGACATAAGTATTGTGGTGTTTGTCATGATGCAAGTGCATCGTTTCTTCGTCAATATATGGTTCCAAAGCGTCGTAAGCATAAGGTAGATCAGGTAAAATAATTGCCATTGGTTTGTTCCCCTTTTTCAGTTTATATGAAAATGATAACGTAGAGCTACAAAATTTTCAACTTATTTGCTTATAAGTTGTGGGTAGCAATCTTTAACAAAGCCAAGTCAAATAAGTAACTTTTCTCATAAACTCCAGACTTGATTTGGTAATCGGTTTCAATCAAGCAAGCAAGTACTTTTTTTAGAAAATCAAGCTGTAAAGATCGCACATCACGCAAAGCATATTTGATTTGAAAAGGATTCACCTTTCGTCCTAAATAACTGGACAAGTCTGCTACAATCTGACTTTCATTACGTCCATTTTCAAAGAGGATTTTCACTTGTGCAAATATACGAAACTGTCCCAACATAATCGCAATCAGCTTAATTTCATCTTCACCTTGCAATGTCAAGTCTCGCACCAGACTTCTTGCCGCATCTACCTTTTGATGCAAAATCATCTGGGTAAGATCAAAAATATTATCCTGTAAAGTTTTTGGAATTGCTTCAGCAATGTCATCGCTTGTAATGATGCCATCTTTTTTATAATCCTTTAAAAAAGCTAAGTTTTTACTAATTTCACTAAAATCAAAGCCGGATTTGACAAACAATTCCTCGAAAACTGGTGAACTAAATTCTAATCCTTGTTCCTGAGCCAACTTACTAAAGTATGCCCGCAGCTCCTGCTCTTTTGGCTCACTTGCTTCAAAAATTTTACCATCTCGCTTGAGCAATTTTACAATTCGCCGTTTACTGTCTAACTTCCCTTCTGCAAAAATGACTAATTTTGTCGTATCTGCAGGATTTTCCAAATATTGCTCAAAAGATTTTAGCTCATTATCCGTCAAATAGCATTTTTTAGCTGTTGTCACATCCAAAAAATGATCCAAAATGACGATCTTCTCTTCAGAAAAGAAGGGCAAACTCACTAGATCAATCTCCACATCTGGATAAACGGCTTCTTTCATATCAAAGTAAGTCATATTTAAATCTGCAGCATCGTATTGAATTTGACGTAAAAATTGTGATTTCATCAATTCAAATTGCCCTGTATCATCACCAGTCAAAATCGTCAAACTAGGTAGATTTGTCAGATTTACAGCTTTGCACTCTTCAATCGCTAACACCATGATCTCCTTTTATAAATTTACGTTTCTCTCTTCACGTGTTGTTTATTCTATTAAATTAAATACCTTTATAAATCTCAACTAAGTGCTGAACTTTAACAAGAATTTGCTGTTTTTTCAACTCTCGAGCTCCCTTACGACGAGAGGTTGGTGGAATGATTTCATCCAAATCTGTTCCACTATTTTCCGCATAGCCCCGTTGAATCGCCCGATCAATGAATAATTGATAGCCATCTACTAGCTTTTCAGACTCTGCCAATTCACGAATAGCGACTGCTTTACGTTCTTTACCATAAGCATAGAATGCATTGATAATCTCATCATGATCTTTCAGATTCGCTAAATCAGTATCATTGATAAATCCAATAACCAACTCTTCTTTGGCACGAATATCAATACTAGAACGAATCACACGACTAACTTCTGCTTTCATTGCCTCTTTGGACTCAGAATTCTTAGATTTTTCAACAATCAATGCCAGAATATAATCTAGATTAATCTCATCTGTTTTTAAGAGTTCAATTTCAAATTCAACATCTGAAAGGTCAACCTCTAAATCTTTGCTCTTTCCATAGTTTTTAAGGTTTAAGAATTCATCTCGAATTTCTACATAAGCACTCTTCAAATCTTGGAGATATCCTTCTGAGATTGGTTTGTCTAACTCTTGGAATTCATCGTAGTTTCTGAGAACATTGTCTAGTTTCAGCAATTCACCGAATAGCTTGACAAACTCTTTTTTATCATTTTCTGTTTTAATTTCTTGTGGATTTGGGAATCTCTCAAGAATTTCCCGACAGACTTCTGTATATCCTTTGACCTCGATACCCGTTACTTGATCCACGAAACCATCCATGTATTCACTAAAGCTTTTTTCTAAGATAATTTCAAGCTTATTTGTGTCTCCAAAAGTCTTAATAGCTTCTTGCGTAGCCTTTTCTAAATCACGGAAACAAACAATATTTCCAAAAGGTTTAACCTTATTAAAAATTCGATTGGTTCTCGAGAATGCCTGAATCAAACCATGATAACGTAGGTTTTTATCGACAAAGAGAGTATTCATAGTCGGAGCATCAAATCCCGTCAAGAACATTCCCACTACAATTAGAAGGTCCACTTCCTTGGACTTAACTCGTTTAGAAAGGTCACGATAGTAATTTTGAAACTCTTTACCATCGGTTGAGAAGTTGGTCTTGAACATGTGATTATAGTCATCAATCGCCCTAGAAAGAAACTCTTTAGAAGATAGAGGCATAGCTGTATCTTGAGGTTCTAGCTCTTCGTCTTGAATTTCTCCATAAGCAGACTGTTCTTCGTTAGGTGCAAAGCTAAAGATGGTAGCAACTTTCAAACGCTTAGCCTCTGGTAAAGCTGCTTGTTGTCGATGGAGTTCGTCATAGTATAACTTAGCAGCTTCAATACTTTGTACTGCTAACATGGCGTTAAATCCAGACATCTGTTTTTGTTTATGGGTATAGTGTTGATTTCGGTGCGTTTTGGTATTATAAACTCTCAACAGGTAGTCAGTGATTGTCGCTATCCGCTCTGGATGGAGAAGAAGTTCTTTCTCCATCTTTTTGAGTTTCTTCTCATCAAGCTCTTGACCGACTGCCTTTTCTGCGTCTCTATATTTATTGATTTCAGGCTTGATATAGTTATAGTCAACCTTGAACTTCAATACTTTTTTATCTCGAATAGCATCTGTGATAACGTAGTTATGAAGTTGTTCTCCAAAGACTTCTTGTGTCGTTTCACCCGTCAAGCTATTTTCTGGGAAAATCGGTGTTCCTGTAAAGCCAAATAGAGCATACTGTTTAAAAGCCTTCTTAATACGCTTTTGCGCCTTCCCAAACTGAGAGCGATGACATTCATCAAAGATTAGAACACATTTTTTACTATAGATTTCATGGTTTGGATTCGCAGTTATAAATTTATTTAACTTTTGAATGGTTGTGACAACGATTCGATCATCATTTTCTTCGATACTTCGTTGAAGCTCTTTGGTATTGTTGCTACCATTGACTGAATTTGGCTGGAATTTTTGATACTCCTTCATGGTCTGATAGTCAAGGTCTTTTCTATCGACCACAAAAATCACTTTGTCAATGTAGTCCAACTCTGTTGCCAAGCGCGCAGTCTTAAAGCTAGTCAAAGTTTTTCCTGACCCCGTTGTATGCCAGATATAGCCACAAGCATTGATAGTGCCAAAGTTCTTCATTTCATTGGAAGAATGAATCTTGCGCAAGATACTCTCAGTTGCTGCTATCTGATAAGGGCGCATGATGAGCAAGGTATTATCAGCATCAAAAACACAATACTTGGTCAAAACTTCCAAAAGGACTCGCTTACTTAAGAAAGTGACAGTAAAGTCTTCTAGGTCGTGGATTGTTTTATTCTTGCGGTCTGCCCACTCACAGGTGAACTCATAGTGATTTTTATTTTGAGCAGTCGTATTTGCAAAGTAGCGTGTATAAGTCCCATTCGAAATCACAAAAATCTGAATGTATTTGTATAAAGAATTTTCGCTATTGAAGCTTTCCTTGCTATAACGGTGAACCTGATTAAAGGCTTCTTGCAGACTAACTCCACGTCTCTTTAATTCAATCTGAACTAAAGGGAGGCCGTTTACTAGGATGGTCACATCATAACGGTTGGTATGACTCCCCACCTGGGTCACTTGATTGATGACCTGCATGCTGTTGTTGTGAATGTTTTTCTTATCAAGGATAAAAATATTTTTAATCCGTCCATCATCAAAGACAAAGTCGTAGATATGATTTTCTTGGATTTTTCGTGTTTTTTCAACTAGTCCTTCATTGGGACAGTCCAGATACTCCACTACAAAGCGATTCCACTCAGTCTCCGTAAAGGTTACCTTATTAAGTTTTTCAATTTGGAGCTTGGCATTTGCTAAAAGCTCTTCAGGTGTATGAATATTTAAGCGTTCGTAGTTGAGATGATTTACTAAATCAGAAATCAACCGATTTTCTAAATCTGCTTCTGACTGATACTCTCTATCCGTGCGATACTCTGGTTGATACTCAGCCAAGAGAATCCCTTCTTTTGTTTCCGCAATTACTTCATGCACTTTTGAATAATCAACCATAGTCTGCTTCCTTTTATTGTATTAATTGAGATTCTTTCTCAAGATGATTGAAGATATTTATCTAGTAAAGTTTAATAATTGTTCCCGCCAGTATTCATACTGCTTCTGTCTCTGTTCTATCTCTTTTGGAAGACCCTCAGAAAGAGAGTTGGTTAGGGTGTTAAAATTGTCAAGGATGGAGACAATCTCCCTTTGCCTCTTAATAGATGGAATAATGAACTTAAACTTTTTAAATTTAGTCATATCTACTGTAGCAAAGTTTCCTTGCAAAGTATTTTGACGACAGAATTCATCCAGTTTAAAACAGTAGTAGTATAAAAAATTGGGGATGAACAATCCAGAAATTCCTTCTTTTGCTAACAAACAAGTAAATCTTTGGTTTGCTAAAAATTTCCGTGTCACTAATGCATGATATCCTATTGTAGCTGAAGTAGCAATAATAATAGAATTTTCAGGGAAAAGTTCTCCCTTTACTGCACCTTCAGTAATATGTTGGATCGAATCTGATAATATCCCTCCATTTTCACGAATATCTTCCATTCTGAACCACGGTATGGTACCGTTTCTCCAGTTATCTAAATTTGTTTTAGTAGGGGTATAGCCATTCTTGGTATTGAAAATTTGCCCTAACTCCACTCGAATTGGTCCAAATACCCACTGTAAAAGCTTGATAATAGCGGAGTTGTCCCACTCCTCTACTCTACTCTCAGAGTACACGCCTTCGGCGGTGAATGTCAAGAGTTTATCTCGGAAATATTCGTACTGTTTTTGGCGTAGTTCAATCTCCTTGGGTAGTCCGATGTTGAAGTCATTACAAACCGTATCAAAGTTGTCTAAAACTTGAACAATACGAGATTGAATTTTAGGTTCCACATATGGTATTGGAAAATTTCTTAATTTCCCAAGTCCAAGAAACACTTGACTACCTTTACTACTATTACTTGAAATATAATCTTTGGCATATGTTGACTGTAAATAATGTAATAAATATCTTGCTAAAATCCTACTTTGTGTCTTAATCAATCCTACGTTTTTAATAGCAAAGTCTGGCTCCTCAGTAATATGAGCTATTTCTCCAACAGTTCCAATCATAGTAAATAACAAATCATCAATATCAACTTTACTTCTCTTGTTAATATTATCAAAGTCGGATTCACTTATAAAATAAGCACTATCAAAATTTATCGAACCATTTTTGACATTTTTGGAGGTTATTAAATATTTACCAAAAGCTTTTTTATTTGGCGAGTCATGTGTTCCATCACGCACATCACAAACTTCCCCCAGCGTCTTCCACTCCACCTGATATACTTTATTGTTCGCCCCCCCCCGAACCATCTTCATCAAAGTTCAAGAGATAATCTCTAAAATAAGAATATTGCTTTTGGCGTAAGGTCAATTCTGAGGTCAATTCTGTAACATACCCAGTCATTTTGTCAAGTATTTGCACGATTTTTTCTTGAATTTCTAGGGGAAGAATTGGAATGAGAAACTTTGAATAAGTTCCAATCCATTGTCTACCATGTTGATCTGGTTTATAAGTTATTGTACCCAAATAATGCCATACATAGCGTAATAAAACTTCGCTTTTAAATTCATCTTTTATCGTTAACATTTTCATTGCTGATGATTTTACTTTAAATTTAAAATCTACCCATTGTTTTGATGTAGTAAAATCATCAAAAATGATAACAGGATTGTTTTTGCTAGCTTGATAAATACCGCCTTTTTCATTTGTATAGCCTAAAATAAATGATTGTCCCGCAGTTAAAACAGGAATTTCATTACTTTCAATATAAGCTTTACTTGATACAATATATTTGGTTGGCTGCTCATAATCTACCACTTCCCCTAACTCTTTCCACTCAACGGGACAGTTCTGGATTTCTTCTAGGATGTTCATCAGTTACCTCCTTCCTTGGCTAGATTTTCAATGCTTTTAATTTCCTTGAGGTAATCTTTTTCAACTTGACTGAGGGTCTTGGCTTGGTATCTCTTATATTCCTTATCTACCTTCTGCTTCATCTGTTCACGAGAGATCGAACCACTGTTATCCAGCAAGTCTTCTCCAGTAGCCTGAAGGATACGATCTACATGTGTCACCCAGTCCGCCATGGTCATGACTTCCTCTCGCTCTGCCTGTCTTTCAGCAAAGTCTAGATATCCTGATACAAGCTGATTAAGTCCACGGAGTTCCTTTTCTGTCAGATAGTTCTTGGCAACTTTTGCTTCAGATAGAGTAGGGAGGTCTCCCTTAAAAGTGGTCAAGCCCATAAACTCCTTTTCGCTATCGACACGGTTATAGATGAGTTCGCTCGCAGTATTGTGGTGAATAGCGTAATGCATCTTGTTCTGCACCGTCGCAAAAAATTTCTTTGCCTCTGGTGCATTTGCATTGTAGTCACTTGATGTCGCAAAAAGATCCAAGACTTGACGGTAAAAGACTTTTTCACTCGAGCGAATGTCTCGGATTCTTTCCAGGAGTTCTTTAAAGTAAGAGCCTCCACCCAAGTTTTTCAAGCGCTCATCATCCATAGCAAAGCCCTTGATCAGATACTCTTTCAAAACTGTCGAAGCATAGTGTCTGAACTGGATTCCACGCGGAGATCGAACTCGATAACCAATCGCCAAAATCATATCGAGATTATAGTAGGCAACATTTCGCTGAACACTTCTATTCCCCTCATTTTGAACTGTCAACTTATAGTTGACAGTTGCCTCTTCCGATAATTCACCATCATCAAAGATAGCCTTGATATGTTTACTAATATTTTGCTTGGAAGTCTGAAAGAGTTCAGCTAGTTCTTGTTGGGTCAGCCAGACTGTTCCATTATCTAAGTGAAGCTCAATAGCGGACTCTCCGTCATCTGTTCTATAGAGAATCACATCATTTGCCATGGCTCAATTCCTCTACAATCTTATCTATCTCTGCACGCAAGTGGTCAATCTTGGCAACAGTCTCAGCGATTTCTTTATTGAGCACATCAATATCAATCTTCTCACGTGTGTCTTCTTGTTCGACATAGGTTGAGACAGACAGGTTGTAATCCTGCTCTGAGCCAATCACATCATTATCAACAAGAGCTGCCTTATAATCCACACTTTGATAATTAGAGAATAATTCGACAATATGTTCGATATTGCTATCGGTCAAGATATTGTTGTTGGTCTCTTTTTTGAATTCCTTACTTGCATCAATAAAGAGTGTCTTGTTTTCCAGTTTATTCTTCGCCAGAACTAAAATCGTAGTTGCGATAGAAGTTCCAAAGAAGAGATTATCTGGAAGAGCAATGACTGCTTCAACAAAATTGTTATCTACTAGATACTGACGAATGGTCTTTTCAGCACCCCCACGATAGAAAATACCTGGGAAACAAACAATAGCTGCCCGACCTTTATTGGACAAATGATTGAGACTATGCATGATAAAGGCAAAGTCAGCTTTTGACTTGGGTGCTAACTTGCCAGCTGGTGCAAAGCGGTCATCATTTATTAGAGTTGGATCTCCATCTCCCACCCATTTGACAGAATAGGGTGGGTTCGACACGATAGCATCAAACGGCTTTTCTTCTAGATGTTGAGGGTTTAAAAGTGTGTCCCCTCTCTTTATATTGAAACTATTATAGTTAATATTATGCAAGAACATATTCATGCGAGCTAAGTTATAGTTGGTCATATTGATTTCTTGACCAAAGAAACCGTCCTCCAAGATATGTTCTTCATATTGTTTTTTCATCTGAAGCAAGAGTGAACCCGAACCACAGGTCGGGTCATAGACCTTATTAATCTTGTCCTTGCCGACCATGACTAGTCGAGCTAACAGTTTAGATACTGTCTGTGGTGTAAAAAATTCACCCCCGCTTTTCCCTGCGTTACTGGCATAGTTGGAAATCAAGAACTCATAAGCATCCCCAAAGGCATCAATATCATTTTCTTCAAAATTTCCAAAATTAATACTATTAATACCATTTAAAATATCCGAAAGACGTTTATTTTTTTCTTTTACTGTTCCTCCCAGGATATTACTGCGGGTATCCAAATTATCAAATAAGCCCTTAATATCTTCTTCTGACTTAAAACCTATCGCAGATGCTTCAATGTCTTTGAAAATTTGAGCCAACTCTATATTCAGATCATCATTTTCAGCAGCATGCCTCACAACATTTTCAAATAATTGACTGGGAAGGATGAAAAAACCTTTGTCCTCAACTGTATCTGGACGAAAATCTTCTTCTGCTTCCTCATCACTCAAGTCTGCATAACGAAAGTCCAAATCACCCGCTTCATGCTCCGCTTTATCAAAATAAGCAGACATGTTTTCTGAGATAAAACGATAGAAAAGAATTCCGAGTACATACTGCTTGAAATCCCATCCATCGACTGCCCCCCTTACATCATCAGCAATTGCCCATATTTTTCGGTGCAACTCTGCTCTCTGACTCGCTTCATTATTATGTTTCGCCATATTCATTCCTTCATTTTCTTACTACTCTCTATTGTACAAAAAACAAATGCTTGTTTCAATTGACAACAAGCATTTTCTTTTTAAATCAACTCCGTCCCAGTCGCGTTCTGTTTAATCTTACCAGCTTTCATGAGGCCACCCAGGGCTTTTTTAAACTGTCCCTTGGAAATGCCGAAAGTCGCCTTAATATCCTCTGGAGCTGACTTATCATTCAAGGTCATGAAGCCACCGTTAGTCTCCAGATAAGTCAGGATCATCTGAGCATCATTTTCCAGCATTTCAAAAGAGCGTGGTTTGAGCGAAAGGTTCAAAGTCCTATCCACCTCACGAAAACCAATGACACGCACATCCAATACCTGGCCCAGACGCGGCTCAGCATAGCGCTCGCTGGGATGGATAAAGCCCAGCATGTTATTTTCAGGCAGATAGACAAAGGTTCCAGATAACTTCAAACGATAAACAATAGCCGGCCAATTTTGATTTTGCATATTATTATAAGCTGGACGAGCTAATTTCTGGAAATCTTCTTGGTAGGCCAAAAGCCCCCAAATGCGGTCTTTTTTATCCACATCCAGACGGATATAGAGGCAATCGCCTTTTTTAGGCCAAAGTTCTTTTATTTCTGGCAAAATGTCAAGGGACACTACAATTTGCTTATCTGGAAGTCCTGTGTCAACAAAAACACCTAAGTCCTTACGAACATCCGTCACTGTTCCCCAGCCAAAAGTCGTCTGGGTCGCTGTTACATCAAGAGTCGTCAAGCGAAGTTTCTGCTTCATGTCGCTGTAGGCAAAGCCCTTGACCGATTCGCCCAGTTGATGCTCCCCCTCTTCTTTAGCTAAAGCATATGTCTGCCCATCTTTTTGAACAAAGTAAAAACGATTATTTTCATCGGTTACAAGACCTGTTATAAATGTTGCAAGATTTGTATTCATTTTTCATCTTTCTATCGTTCGAAGCGGATATGAAACTTTCTTCCTACTTCAAAAGAAGAAGCTGGAACAAAAGTGTTCAGCTTCCTTTGTTTATATAGTTATCATTCTAAGACGTAGTGATTTGGAGAAACTACGTTGACTTTAGTCAATTAGAGTTTCTCATACACAATTATTTGGCACTTTAGTGCCTAATCAATCACTGCTGAGTGGGCTCTAACTCGTTGATAAATCAACTTTTACAGCCCTACTCAACTTTGCGAAGAGTCAAGTTTCTAGGAAACGACTGATTTCGTCCCACCCTCCTTGCTTTCTATTTTTTACTACATACAGAGAAAAGCTTACACTTCAATCAATTCTTTTTCCTTGCTGGCAGTCATATCATCAATATGCTTAACAGCCTCATCTGTCACTTTTTGAATATCTTTTTCAAGTGTTTTCAATTCATCTTCAGTAATTTCTTTTGCTTTTTCTTGCTTTTTTGCTTCATCCATGGCGTCACGGCGGATATTACGAATAGCAATTTTAGCATTTTCACCGACTTTCTTCACTTCCTTAGCAAGATCACGGCGAGTTTCTTCTGTCAAAGCGGGAATGACCAAACGAATAACCGTACCGTCACTCGCAGGGGTAATACCAAGATCAGAAGCGTTGAGTGCGCGCTCAATATCTTTGATAGAAGATTTGTCAAACGGCGTCACCAAAAGGACACGCGCTTCAGGAATCGTGATAGACGCGATTTGATTAAGTGGAGTTTCCACTCCATAATACTCAACTGAAATCCGATCCAAAAGGCTGGCATTCGCACGACCAGCACGAATGCTACCAAATTCACGCGCTAAACTTTGGTGTGATTGTGTCATTCTTTCTTTCGCTTTTTCTACAATTGCATTTGCCATAACTTATTCCTCTTCTTTTTCTACATTATTTGAAACGGTTGTTCCGATTTGCTCACCAAAGACAACGCGTTTGATATTACCAGGTTCGTTCATATTAAAGACAACAAGGTCAATGTCATTATCCATTGAAAGAGTAGAAGCCGTTGAATCCATGATACGAAGACCTTTGTTAATCACGTCACGGTGGGTTAATTCATCAAATTTCACCGCAGTCTTATCTTTCTTCGGATCAGCGTTATAAACACCATCTACACCATTTTTTGCCATCAGAATCGCATCAGCTTCAATCTCAGCCGCGCGAAGGGCAGCTGTTGTATCTGTTGAGAAGTAGGGAGAACCAACTCCAGCACCGAAGATAACGATACGTCCTTTTTCCAAGTGTCGCAGAGCGCGTCCACGAATATAAGGTTCTGCTACTTGCTGCATCGCAATCGCTGTTTGTACGCGCGTATCCACCCCCACTTGTTGAAGGGAATCAGCCATAACCAGAGCGTTCATGACTGTTCCTAACATTCCTGTGTAATCAGCCTGCACACGATCCATTCCTGCTTCTGCCGCAGGCTCTCCACGCCAGAGATTCCCACCGCCGATAACAAGGGCAATTTCAATACCCAAATCATGTACTTCCTTGATTTCCTCTGCCATTTTTTGAACGGTTGAAATGTTAATTCCAATACCTTTCTCACCAGCAAGAGCTTCACCTGATAATTTGATTAAAATACGTTTATATTTCGGGGCTACCATTTTTATTCTCCTTATTTTATCTGTACTATTTTACCATATTTTGAGATTTTTATATAGTCAAATTCTTTAAAAAATAAAAATTTCGATAAAAGGGAGAAGATAGTTTGCTATGCTATTTGAGCAACCAGCTATGGTGTCGTTCATTCATTATGCAACGAATATTGAAATCAGAAACTTTTGTCTCAGCTTCTTTGCCGTTTGTTTCATGTGTAAAAATCAGAACCTAAGCTAAAAAATCTAATAAAACCTGAGTGAAATCACTCGTTGAAAGCGCAGGGACACCTTCTATCTGACTAGCAAAATCATCTGTCATCTTTTGAAGTGCTAACGCTTTTTCAATTGCTTTTATAATAACTTGCGCAGCTTCGGACCATCCAATGTAATCAAACATCATGCAGGCAGACAATAAAAGTGAACAAGGATTTGCTTTATTTTGATCTGCGATATCAGGAGCCGTTCCATGCGTTGCTTCAAAAATAGCATGACCTGTTTCATAATTGATATTAGCTCCAGGAGCAATACCAATGCCGCCGACTTGAGCAGCCAGAGCATCACTAACATAATCCCCATTCAAATTTGTCAAAGCTACTACTTGAAATTTTTCAGGATTTAATAGAATTTGTTGTAAAAAATTATCTGCAATCACATCTGTCACAATCAATTTTCCAGCTACTAATTCCTTTGCAAACTCCTTCTCTGCAAGCTCATAGCCCCATTTTCTGAAACCACCTTCTGTAAATTTTTGGATATTCCCTATATGAACCAGAGTTACGTTTTTTACATTGGCAGATAGAGCATAATGAATCGCTGCACGAATCAACCGTTCACTTCCTTGGCGTGAAATTGGTTTAATGCCAATAGCACTCGTCTTCGGAAAACGAATTTTATCAATTCCCATTTCCTTTTGTAAAAATTGTATCACTTGTTGAGCCTCATCAGACTCACCTTCCCATTCAATTCCTGCATAAATATCTTCGGTATTTTCACGAAAAATTGTCATATTCGTCTTTTCAGGATGTCGTAGTGGGCTAGGAACGCCCGCAAAATACCGTACGGGACGTACACAAGCGTAGAGATCTAGTTCTTGACGCAAGGCAACATTTAAAGAACGAATGCCACCACCAACAGGAGTTGTAATAGGACCTTTAATCGCAACCAAATGATGCTGAATTGTCGTTAAAGTCTCTTCTGGCAACCATTCTCCTGTCAAACGAAAGGCTTTTTCTCCCGCCAATATCTCTTTCCAAAAAATCTTTCTACTGCTTCCATAAACTATCTCCACCGCTTTATCCAAGACAAGCTGTGCATCTTTCCAAATGTCGTGCCCAATTCCATCACCTTCGATATAAGGGATAATGGGATTATCTGGAACTAGCAACTGCTTATTCACAAGACGAATTCTTTCTGCCATTTTATCTCCTCCCAATAGGAATATAATGTAAATTTTGAGCGCCAACATAATGAGAGCGAGGTCTAATCAACTTATTATTTTTGCGCTGTTCTTGAATGTGGGCAATCCAGCCAGACACCCGACTCATTGCAAAAATCAATGTATAGATACTACTGTCAATACCTAAAACATGATAAACCGTTGCTGAGTAAAAATCTACATTCGGTATTAAATGCTTGGTGTGCTTCATATAACGTTCGATTTCTTCTGAAATCTGGTACCAAATTTCTTTTTCTGTTCCCTTTGTCAATTCCTCTGCCATTTCTCGCAAATATTTTTCACGAGGATCCTGTGTTTTATAAACACGATGACCAAAGCCCATGATTTTTTCATGTGAGGCTAATTTTCGATCCAAATATTCATTCGTATCTCCCTCTGCTTTAATTTCCTTTAACATGTCAAAGACGCATTCGTTGGCACCTCCATGAAGTGACCCTTTTAAAGCGCCGATTGCCGCCGTCACACAAGAATAAATATCGGTTAAAGTGGAAGCACAGACCCGCGCTGCAAAAGTTGAAGCATTTAACTCGTGATCTGCATGAAGAACCAAAGCACGATTGAAAGCTTGAATTTCTAATTCTGTTGGTTCCTGCCCATTTAACATATATAAAAAGTTCGCCGCAAATCCTAAATCTTTTCTCGGTTCAATCGGAGTTTGTCCCAATCTCAACCTTGTAAATGTTGCAATAATCGTTGGAATCTTAGCCATCAATTGAATACTTTGTTCATAAGTTGCTTCTAGAGACGTCTCTTCGGCATGGATATTATAGACTCCTAAAAGACTAACTGTAGAACGCAATACACTCATTGGATGCAGATGCTTGCGCGAC
The DNA here is from genome assembly GCF_001835915.1 of Streptococcus sp. HMSC034E12. Lineage (NCBI taxonomy): Bacteria > Bacillati > Bacillota > Bacilli > Lactobacillales > Streptococcaceae > Streptococcus > Streptococcus sp. HMSC034E12. The sequence continues at coordinate 62,464 of NZ_KV826482.1, read as the reverse complement.
TGGATGAGAATACATTGTTCCACCGCATCACTAATGGCATAGTTGGCACGTAAATCGTTCACAAAATGTTTCAATTCAATCTGAGTTGGCAAATGTAAATTCCAAAGTAGGTAAATGACTTCTTCAAAACTTGCATTATTCTCCATCAATTCTGAAATATTATAGACTGCATAAGAAAGAGTATCATCTATAATCTGACTGATACGAGTCTCACAGGCAATCGTATCTTTTAAACCATTGCTTTGTGTCATTGTTTTACCTCTTGCAATTTCTTTCTAACCACCATTGGTAAAATTCCCCCATTTTCATAATAACGAATATCCGCGTCTGCATCAAAACGAAGACGTGCTTTAAATCGTGTGATTCGATCGCCTTCTTTTGCAATAACCGTTATGACTTGCCCTACCTGTGGCTCTTTCGGCAATTGAATATCAAATATTTCTTTTCCAGTTAATCCAATATTTTGAGCATTTTCGCCGTCCAAATATTGAAGAGGAAGAATGCCCATCATGACTAAATTGGAACGATGAATTCTTTCAAAACTTTCAGCTAAAACCACTTTAACACCTAAAAGATTTGCTCCTTTAGCTGCCCAATCACGACTAGAACCCATACCATAATCTCGACCTGCCAAAATAATCGTATCCACTTTTTCTTTCTTATAACACATAGCAGCTTCATAAATCGGCATCAGTTCACCCTTATACTTTGTATAACCACCAAGTTTTCCAGCTGCTAGTTCATTTTTTATCCGAATATTGGCAAAGGTGCCTCTCATCATCACTTCATGATTCCCGCGACGACTACCATAAGAATTAAAGTCTTGATAGCTTACACCATGTTCCTCTAGATATGATGCTGCTGGACTATTTCTAGCAATATTTCCTGCTGGAGAAATATGATCTGTCGTAATCGTATCTCCAAATTTTGCTAAAACAGCTAGATTTTTCAACGTTTGAATGTTTGTATCATCTTCCAAGCCATCAAAGTAAGGAGGATTTTGTATATAAGTAGAGGCTTGATTCCAATGATAGATTTTCGATTTTGTTGTTGAAATTTGATTCCATTTTTCACTATCAGTAAAAACATGCTCATACTCTTTTTTAAACAAACTACTGGTAACGTATTTTTGTACATAGTCTGCTACCAAATCATGATTTGGCATAAGATCCATGAAGTAAACAGGTAGTCCATTCCTATCATATCCAAGCGGTGCACTTGTTAAATCAATATTTGTATTCCCAGCTAAAGCATAAGCGACCACCAGTGGCGGACTAGCTAAAAAATTTGCTTTAACCAAAGGATTGATTCGTCCTTCAAAATTCCGATTACCTGATAGGACAGCGCTAGCAAGTAAATCCGTATCCGTAATTGCTTTTGCCACTTCTGGTAACAAATTTCCAGAATTGCCAATGCAAGTGGTGCAGCCATATCCAACAACATTAAAACCTAATTTGTCCAGATAGACTTGGAGACCACTCTCCTTCAAATAGGCCGTAACAACCTTACTGCCTGGTGCAAGTGACGTTTTGACTGTTTTTGAAACACGCAATCCTTTTTCCACAGCACGTTTAGCTACTAAGCCTGCCGCCATTAAGACATATGGGTTGGAGGTATTAGTACAACTAGTAATTGCTGCAATAGCGACATGACCCGTTTTAATCTCTTCTTCATAATCATCAAACAATACCGTCGCTGTTTTCCTCAATTCCTCTCTTGGCAAACCAAAACCTCGAACACCCACTTCTCGGATAAGACTCGCTTGAAATTCTTGCTTATCATTTGTCAATTCAATTAAATCCTGTGGCCGTTTGGGACCAGAAATACTCGGAACAATGGTGGACAAATCAATCTCAACAATTTTTGAATAAATTGGCTCCACTTTTTCATCATAAAATAAATGATTCTTTTGGACATAGAGCCTCGTTAACGCAATATGTTATTCTTTCCGATTTGTTAGTCGCATATAATGAAGGGTCTCTTCATCAATAGGAAAGTAACCGCAGGTTGCTCCATATTCTGGCGCCATATTTGCAACTGTTGCGCGGTCTGCCAAACCAAGTGTTGCTAGTCCTTCCCCAAAGTATTCTACAAATTTTCCAACTACATTTTCTTGTCGTAATCGTTGTGTTACTTTTAAAGCTAAGTCAGTTGCCGTTGTAATCTTAGGCAATTCCCCAACTAAGCGTACACCAATCACTTCTGGAACTGGAAAATAAGAAGCTTCTCCCAACATAGCAGCCTCTGCTTCAATTCCTCCAACTCCCCAGCCAAGAACCCCTATTCCATTGATCATTGTTGTATGACTGTCTGTTCCAAACATTGAATCTGGATAAAGCATGCCGTCTTTTTCAATAACAACATCACTAAGGAATTCAATATTAACTTGGTGAATAATCCCAGTTGCAGGTGGAACTGCACGATAATTATCAAAAGATTGCTCAGCCCATTTCAAAAATTCATACCGCTCATTATTACGTGAAAATTATTTTGTTATATTTTCTTCCAAAGCAGTCTCACAGCCATAACAATCAACTTGCACACTATGGTCAATGACTAAATCCACAGGAATTTCAGGATTGATAAGTTCTGGATCTCCCCCATTTGTTACAACTGCATCGCGCATACTTGCCAAGTCAACAACAACTGGTACTCCCGTAAAATCCTGTAAAATAACACGACTTGGTTTAAAGGGCACTTCACCTCTCGGTTTAACAGCTTGATAGTGCATTAGATTCTCTATGTGATGTTTTCTCACAACATCGCCATCTTCTTTTCGCAAAAGACTTTCTAATAATATGCGAATAGAATAAGGAAGATTGTCTAAGTCTCCACCCATATCTAATGCAACTTTTTCGAGATCAATATAGCTATATTCTCGCTTATCTTGATATAATATAGATTTATATGTTAGCATGAGAAACCTCCCACTAGGAATAATTATTTTATATTTTACAAAAATTCATGCAATAGTTTTTATAAAAATATGTAAGAAAATATAACATTACCGGTTTTCGTTTACTATTTCAAATATGTATTCGCCAAAAAATCCAAAGCATAAAAAAGCGATGAATTTCATCAATCCAATGCTTTTGATTTTGCAAAAGAAAAACTCCATCCGAAGATAGAGTTTTAGATTCTAAATTAAAGTGAGTTAACATCAACCTTAATACCCACACCTTGAGTAGTGGTGATAGTAAGATTTGTTATGTAAGTTCCTTTTACTGTAGCTGGTTTAGCTTTTGCAATCACATCGTGGAATGCTTTGAAGTTTTCAAGCAACTTATCAGCGTCAAATGAAACTTTACCAATGATAGCTTGTACGTTACCTGCACGATCTGCACGGTAAGTAATTTTACCACCTTTAGACTCTTCAACTGCTTTTGCAACATCCATTGTTACAGTACCAGTTTTAGGGTTTGGCATCAAGTTACGTGGTCCAAGGATACGTCCAAGACGTCCGACAAGTGCCATCATATCAGGTGTAGCAATTACGACATCAAAGTCAAGCCAGCCACCGTTGATTTTTGCAACGAGGTCATCTTCACCAACGAAGTCTGCACCAGCAGCTTTTGCTTCTTCTGCTTTTGCACCACGTGCAAAAACAAGCACACGTTGAGTTTTACCAGTTCCGTTTGGAAGAACCATTGCACCACGGATTTGTTGATCCGCTTTTTTCACATCAATGTTCAAGTTATAAGCAACTTCTACAGTTGCGTCAAATTTTGCAAAGTTTGTTTCTTTTGCAAGTGCTACAGCTTCTTCTACACTGTATGCTTTTGTGCTGTCGATTTTTTCAAGAGCAGCACGAAGTTGTTTGCTTTTTTTAGCCATTTTCTATTCTCCTTGTAAGTGGTTCAATCGATTTTCATCTCCCACGTCCTTCTCGAAATGATGAAGTCTTGCGGGTTTGGGTGTTATTGATTAGTCAACAACAGTGAATCCCATAGAACGAGCAGTACCTTCGATCATACGCATTGCAGACTCAAGGTTTGCAGCGTTCAAATCTGGCATCTTAGTTTCAGCAATTTCTTGTACTTGTGCACGAGTAACTGTTGCAACTTTTGTTTTGTTTGGTGTACCTGATCCTTTTTCAACACCTGCAGCTTTTTTCAAAAGAACAGCAGCTGGCGGTGTCTTTGTTACGAAAGTAAATGATTTGTCTTCATATACTGAGATAACAACTGGGATAATCATACCAGCTTGATCAGCTGTACGAGCGTTGAACTCTTTTGTGAATCCCATGATGTTGATACCGGCTTGACCAAGCGCAGGACCAACTGGTGGAGCTGGAGTAGCTTTACCAGCAGGAATTTGCAATTTTACAAGTTTTTCGACTTTTTTAGCCATCTTTAAATCCTCCTTTGTGGTTTTGGCGGTAATGTAAGATTTTTACCTCCCACAAGTATGCTTCTTGCATACCTTTCTATTATACACTAAAACGACTAAATTGCAAGAAAAAATACTAAAAAAATTCTCTATTTTTCTCGATTTTTGTGGTAAAATATGTGTATGACATTATTAAAAATCGCATCTATTTTATTTATCTTTTTAACTATTATTTTAACCATTATTATTACTAAATTATTTCGCTTGAAACGATTTGGCTGGAATTTTGCAGATTTGGCTTTTCCACTTTTTGTGTTGGAATTCTATGTCATCTCTGATAGAGCTTTCTACCACAGTTTCTTGCCAGAATTAGCATTAGCCCTTTCTGCCTTAGCAATTGCCATTACTGTCTACTTTCTTCGAATTAAACGCAGTTTTTACTATCCTAAGTTCTTTAAATTTTTCTGGCGAGCTGGTTTTATTTTGACCTTCTTTCTCTACCTCGCCATGGTGATTGGCTTATTTTTAACAAAATAATAAAAAATATCGGACAGACTCATCTGCTTCCGATATTTTTATATTTAATATTTTGTTGAGAACTTATCAAATAGAGCAAATAACTTATTTGTTATGAATTGGAACAGTCTCATGAGTGATTCTAACATTAAGGAGAGAATGACTATGAGGATAATGGTAATCGGTGAGATTTTGGATAACAAAAAAATAGAGTGAAATAACAAGCCCGAAATCACTAAGCCGATGATGTTAAAGAGTACGACAATAGTTTTCATTCGATTGAGCGGCTGAATAAGCTTGATGATGATAATGAAACCAACCACTGCTAATAAGATAACAGATGATGTCGCAACTTCTTGCGTAGATAATCGAAAAATCCGACCACAAGCCATGACAATCAAAACGGCCAATAAATCAACAAAAGCTGCTGGTATCGCATTCTGTAAAACCGTTCTTATGAAACGCCCTCGAATGCGCTGCTTGTTGGGCTCCAAAGCTAACATAAATCCAGGTACACCAATAGTGAACGCACTAATCAAGGAAACTTGTGATGCTTGCAAAGGATAGGTAAAAGTAAACAAACTGGACAAAATAGCTAGTGAAATGGAAAAGATATTTTTTACAAGAAATAAACTAGCGGAACGCTGAATGTTATTGACAACCCTACGTCCTTCTGTCACAATATGCGGCATATGCGAAAAGTCAGAATCCAGCAAAACAACTTGTGCAATCTGTTTGGTAGCACCGTTGCCTGACTCCATAGCAATGCTGCAATCTGCAGTCTTCATTGCTAAAATATCATTTACACCGTCACCTGTCATTGCAACTTTATGTTGATTAGCTTGAAGTGCTTGAACTAATTTTTGTTTCTGTTGAGGGGTCACTCGACCAAAGACCGTATATTTTTCAACTGCTTGAGTGATTTTTTCATCAGTATCCAAGTTTTGCGCATCTACATAATTTTCAGCATGAGGAATCTCTGCTTTGGTAGCCACTGCAGCAACTGTGACAGGATTATCTCCTGAAATAACTTTGACTTCCACACCTTGAACATCAAAATATGAAAAGGTCTCGGCTGCATTTTCTCGAATTGGATTTTCTAATAAGATGAAGAGTAGGGGTTCTACTGTTTGAGTCAAATCACCTGTAAATGGCTGATCTTTTGATTCAGCAAAAACAAGAACACGTGAGCCGCTTTCTGCATATTGTTGAAAATAGCTGCGATATTCTTCCAACTTTTCTTTTAATACAAACTCTGGAGCACCTAAAATAAAATTGCCTTCTTTGAAAGAAATAGCACCAAACTTGGTCTTTGAACTAAACGGAAAGGTTTTCACTACGGTCCAAGCCTTTTCTACTACTTCTGAAACAAAAAAGTCTCGAATCGCTGCAATCGTTTCATTTTCATCTGGACTTGCTGCCAGATATTGTTTAAGAGCTTCCTGCGAAGCATTCTTGTCTTGCTGAACAGAGAGTACTTGTGCAACTTTCATCGTATTTTCCGTAATGGTTCCTGTCTTATCTACACACAAAACATCTACACGAGAAAGAGACTCAATCCCCTTCATACTGTTTAATAAAACCTGCTGTCTTGCTAGACTAGCTGATCCCAAAGCCAGCGCTAGAGTCATCAAAAGATAAAGCCCTTCTGGAATCATCCCAATAATAGCTCCTACCGTGGAGACAATACTAACTTGAAAACTTTCGTGATTGGTCACATAACTTTGGAAAAATAGAAGAAGCCCTAAAGGAATAATCAAAAATCCAATCACTTTAACCAAATTATTGACCGAACGTACCATTTCAGATTCTTCTTTTCCAGAGACTTCTTTTGCTTTCAACGTCAGTTGATTGATATAGGATTCATCACCTACTTTTTCCAAGCGAGCATAGGCTTTACCAGATACGACAAAACTGCCTGACATAACTGTATCACTTATTTGATTTGCTATTTCATCCGCTTCTCCTGTCAACTGTGATTCATTGACTTTCAATTCACCTGATACAATCTTAGCATCTGCATAGATTTGGTCCCCTGCCGAGAAAAGAACGATATCATCTTGTACTAAATCTTTTGTCTCTAGTTGGATTTCTTTACCGTCTCGCACTGCAATCGCTGTATAGTGATGAAGTAACTGCATGTTGCTCAATATTTTGCGCGCTCTAAGCTCTTGAACAATTCCAATCAAAGAATTGATAATAAGAATAGGTAAAAAAAGTAAATTATTCCATGATTGTACAATAACTAGCAACATAGCAAGGACAAAAAATATAAAATTAAAATAAGTAAACACATTCGACTGAATGATTTGCCAAGTTGTTTTTTCCGTGCTAACTATTACTTTATTGACTAAGCCTTTTTGAATTCGTTCTTCAACCTTTTATTGGCTAAGCCCTGTGTATATCTGTTCTGACATATAGCCTCCATTCACAAATCATATTAGTATTCTATCAAAAAAGTTATCCTTAGGTCATAGAAAAGTCATAAAACTGGAAAACATGAGATTTTTCATACCTTTTCTACAAAACTTTAAAATAGAACAGCTACAAAAAAATCCCAACAGAAATTTGTTAGGAAAGGATGTTACATTTTTTAAACCACACCTATTTAGTTTTAGTTATTCAATAAAACTTTTCTTGGCTTGGTGCCTTCTGCTGGACCGATGACACCCGCAGCTTCTAGCTCTTCCATGAGCCGAGTCGCACGATTAAACCCAACAGACAATCGACGTTGGAGCATTGAAGCACTCGCTTTTTGCGTCTCGATGACTAAAGCCTTGGCTTCTTCAAAGAGTGGATCTCCTTGTTCACTCTCACTACCTGAATCCATGTCATTCTCAGATACTTCGCCTGGGTCAAAATTATCATCATAATCTGCTTCGGCTTGATTCTTAACAAAAGTGACAATGCGCTCTACATCTTCATCGGAAATAAATGAGCCTTGCAGACGGACAGGATGATTTTCATCAATCGGCTTAAAGAGCATATCCCCACGTCCCAAGAGTTTCTCGGCACCATTTTCATCTAGAATCGTTCGGCTATCAGTTCCGCTAGAGACAGCAAAAGCAATCCGCGAAGGAACATTGGCCTTGATGAGCCCAGAGATAACATCAACAGACGGTCGCTGAGTGGCCAAAATCATATGAATACCAGCTGCTCGAGCTTTTTGTCCCAAGCGAATAATGGCATCTTCCACTTCTTTGCTGGCTACCATCATAAGGTCTGCCAACTCATCCACAATGACCACAATCAAGGGAAGAGGAATTTGTTTATATTCTGGTTGACTGGCATTGTACTCGGCTACTTTGGCATTGTAACCTGCAATATTGCGAGCACCGACCTTAGAAAATAGCTCATAGCGATTTTCCATTTCATCTACCACTTTTTGCAAAGCTCGGCTCGCCTTGCGCGGATTAGTCACAACAGGGATCAGCAAGTGAGGAATATCATTATAGACAGACAATTCAACCATTTTTGGATCAACCATCATGAACTTGACTTCATCTGGTCGTGCTTTCATGAGAATACTAGCAATAATGCCGTTGACTGCAACGGATTTTCCAGAACCAGTCGATCCTGCCACCAGCAAATGAGGCATCTTTGCCAAATCAAATGTCCGAACAGAGCCATTGACAGCTTTTCCTAAAGGAATTTCAAGTAATTTCTTGTCGTCTGTCTTAGACTGCTCCCAAAGCTCACGGAAAGTAACCGTCGCAATCTCGGAATTCGGAACTTCAATTCCGACTAAAGATTTGCCCGGAATAGGTGCCTCAATTCGCACATCTTTGGCAGCCAAAGCCAGAGCTAAATCGTCAGCCAGATTGGAAATGCGATTGACCCGCACTCCGACAGCTGGCTTGACCTCGTACTTAGTCACAGACGGTCCGATTTCAGCACGTTCAACGCTAGCACGAATGCCAAAACTAGCAAATGTTTCTTCCAAAATCTTGATATTTTCGCGGACAATTTTCTTTTCTTTGGATTGATTTTTAGGCTTGTCTGGCGCAAATAAATTGATTGTTGGAAGTTTGTAATCTAAACTTTCTTTGGGTGTGAAATTAACCTCAACATCTTCATCTGTGTTATCTTGCTGCTCTTCTTTGTGTTGTTTCTCAGACAAACTCTCATCATAATCATAAATTTCTGGCTCTGCTTCTTCAAACTGAATCGGCGTATGAGCTAAGACCTCATCATCTAAAATTTCTCCCGTTTCAGAATCAATTTGTGGCTCGTCTTGCTCTACCTGAATAGCATTCATCGCTGCTTGCGCAGCTTTTTCTTCTTTTTCGATAAAACGTTGCTGACGCTTTGCTTCTCGCTTCTCACTCCAAGTATGATAGGTTTCACTTAATTTTTCAAAAATATCATAAATCGAATATGGACTGATGAGTAGCGCCCCTAGCAATATTAAGAGGAGTCCGATAAAGTAGGTGCCAATATTTGAAAATAAAAAGGCTATAGGAGTATAGAGTGTCGCTCCTAATAAACCGCCACCAGCAAAAGTACTGACTTTAACAGCTGTCAAATCCGTTAAAATCCGTGACAAGGTTGTACTTAGAACCTGTCCTTTTAAATTTAAAACATTTACAAAATAAGCTTGAAACATAAGCAGCAAGCCAATAAAAATACTGAAAAAGCCTGATTTATACCCTTCATGCTTATTGACCCACTTAAAAAAGAAAAGATAAATGAGACTGGCTATAATAGCCATATAGGCTAAACTTCCTACTAACAATCGAATAAGGTTATATAGAGTGATTCCAACGGCACCCCATTTTAATGCTGCAAAAAGAAGCAAAAAAGCGATACCGAAAGTTGCAAGCATCCTCCGAATGGCTTTTTGCCGCTCCATTTCTGCTTTTGTAGGTCGTCTCGTTGTCCGACCTTTTTTACTATTTTTCTTACTTGCCATAAATTTTATTATACCACAAATTGAACACTAATCCAATGCAAGAAAAAAGCAGAAGCTCCATGCTTCCACTTTTGAAACAACATTGCTTACTTCCATATCACATCATCATTCCCATCATCTTCTGGCAAGACAAACCACAAAATCAAATAAGGGATTAGACCGATTCCATATACAAAAAATGCTACTCCCCAGATCAGTCGTACAATGGTAGGATCAATGTCAAAATAATTTGCTATACCTGCACAGACACCCGCAATTTTCTTATTTCGCACATCTCTTGTCAATCGTTTAGCCATTCTCTGTCCCTCCTTTATAAATCTATTATAACATAAATTTTTTACCATTAAATAAATATCATAAAGAATTTCCATGAACCAATTGTCAAACGTTCATCGTCAGCAAGATTAAAAAAGTTGCTGTTGCAGTTGACCTAAAATAAAGCGAGAAATTGGTCCAACAATCAGAAAATTCAAGGGAAACGCTACAATAAAATTGGTCAACCAAGCTCCAAGGTAATTGGTTACTGAAAGCGGCACGCCGTTAAAAAGCAGATCATAAAGAGACATCAATGAAACCATAATCAGAACCATACCACCTGAAACAACGAGGATCTTCTACCAAGGTTTATGGCGTTCTGTTAAAAAATTAAAAACAAGTCCCTTCACAACTGGTCCTGCCACAAGAAGGTCTAAGAGAAAAGTCTTTTATTTTGTCTAATAGGCTCATTGTTGCCCTCCTTATGTGTTACCCACGCGCAAACCTAGTATTTTAGCATTATCTAATACAAAATATTCGCGGTGTCGCATGTGTGGTCATCTTCTTTGATCACATTAGGATTGTCTGATTTGATAGTTTTCTCATCCCATCTGTACATCTTATGCTCCTCAACAAATATCTTGTTATTCTCTGTATTCAAATAATAAAAGCGACCTTGTGCCAACAATGACTGAAAACTATCAATCATTGTTACCTTTTTGAGTTTAGCTACTGGATGCCATCTGATAGCAAAGTCAAGATACATTTGATTACGCAAAGCACCCTCTGCGCTGTCGATTGTGTATTGCAATACTGGTACTTTATACTTATCCACAATCCGATTGATAAAACTGTTAATATCTTGCGATAGCTGGCTGGGCGCTTTCTTGACAATTTGACCAGCTGGTGAATAGTACCACGTATCAAGTAAGATTGCCATCTCATAAGAGTTTTCAAAGCCCATTTCTTCTAACAATGCTGCTAATTTTGGTTGATGCACTTGCGAGGTCAAAACAACGTTGAGAGCTTTTTTCAACTCTGCTTTTTTGCGTCTCGCAACTCCAGAGGCTTTACCGCCTTTTGATGCAATTTCCCTCTGTTCACTCTTTGTTCGTTGGCTGAATGGCTTTAAGTTTTCTGTTCCATCTCTAGGCAAATTTTGACCTCCTTTCAAACAAAAAATCACAAGTATTTCTACTCATGATTTCATTGTATTTTATAAAAAAGGGGATGTTTTACGCTATTTTTAGGAGCTTTTCAATATTATCGAGTAACTCTCTGTATTTCTCATTGTCATTTTCGTTATTGATTAGATATTCATTTGCGACAATGTTTAGAGATTGATAAAGACCACCCATAATACCAGATTGTTCCTCTGTCATTTTATCTAATTTTGAGTATTTATCATAATACATCTTGCAATTCTCGTAGATGCGTTCATTCAATTTATCATACAAATCAATCATTTTCTATTTCTCCTATCTATTATTTTATTTATATTTCCTTTGAAAGCTCTTATCTCAGCTTCCCAATGGTTAATGTATTCAGTGTCCCGCCCTGTTTTCTTAGCTAACCTTATTTTATCATAATGCTTGTTAATTTGCTTTTGATAACTTGCTATAGCTTTACGTTTGTTTTTAGGTATGCCTGACAAATTTATTTTTGCTCCTCTGCCTCCCATGTTTTAACCTCTTTTTCGTTTATCAATACTTGTGCCAATCCCATTCATTAGAATTAACTACTCTTGATAGTTTCGGATTATATCCTTTAGAGTATTCACCAATAATTTTTCCAATATCATTTTTGGATTTTTTATCTAGGTTCTTATACCCTTTTTGGTTCGCCCATTTTGCTATTGCGTACTCTTCGTTATGAGCTAATATACCGTGAGTCAAGCTGCCATTTTTCTGGAACATTGTAGCAAATGACTTAGCTCCTCTAGGAGTGTTTTCTTTTCTATAAGCAAAATCACTAAATTTACTAATTTCTTTTGCTCTATTAAAGGATGGTTTTGAGTTATTTTTAGGGGCATCCCTTTTCTGCTCTATTTTAAAATATCCTGCTTTTATCAGTCTTCTCCGCTCAGCTCTGGTTATAGAAGGTTTAGATTTATAAAAATTAAAATAATGTGCAATAACTGAACCACACAAAAAGCTGATGTGAAAGGAAAATATTATGGGATTGTTTGCACAACGTTGTCCTTATTGTATGTCAACTGATATTGAGTTTATGAACCAAGAAAGAAAAGGTTTCAATGGTCTTGTAGGATGTATAGGTTTTCTGATAGCTTGGCCATTGGTATTGCTTGGCCTTGTTGGAAAAAACGGAAAAAACAATTGGCACTGTAAAAACTGTGGTAGAACATTTAAAGCAAAATAAAAAGTTTTAGTGGGGTGAAATTTTGGATAGACAAGAAGACTTGGAATTGTTGTCAGCGTCATCTAGCAGATTACTTGAGTTAATCAAGCGTAACCCTCAATATCATAAATCTTTAGGAATGGGGCAAAGTTTTTCAAACTATGTCAATCAACTCGAAAGAGATATTAAACAATATAGACGACGCTATAAAAAATATCTACCCGGTACAATTGTTTATGTTCACTTTGGAATGAATTTTGGGGAAGAATTTTCAAAAACACATTTCGCTATTACCCTATCTAAAAACGATCACAAAAAGAAAAGGACAATAACTGTTGTACCGCTTACCTCAAAGTCAGGAAAAGATAAACTCAAACTTGATTTCAATTTTTCAAGAGAATTATTTCATATGACACATCAAGTTGCGGTTGAAAATAGTAAAAAAGTAGACCAAACATTGCTCGATGAAATCAATTCAGCATTACCATCTAGAATTGAACCAACGACGATTCTTTTATCTTTCTTGCCTCTCATAAAAAGAACCCGCTCTCCATTCGTTCATTTAATTCTGTACTTGCTTCCACAGAAGAAGAGTTACATTTCAAAAAGCATTTAACTAGCCACATATTCAGACATTCTCACATCTCTTTGTTATCCGAGTTAAACCTGCCGCTTAAGGTAATTATGGAACGAGTAGGACACTCTGATCCAAAAACTACTCTAGCTATTTATAATCACGTCACAAAAAACGCAAGAAAAAAAGCTATAGACGCTCTAAACAAGTTATAATCTTTTGCCCCTTTTTTGCCCCTCCTTGCCTTTAATCATGTTTCAGACAATAGTAAAACCCTTGATATTACAAGGGTTTTAGTTATATATACCATCATGCTACACATAAGGGCTGTAAAAAATAATAATTCCTTAAAATTCTTCGGCATAAAAACTCCATTTCTTTGTTGATAAACGCTATTTTAGCACAAAAAATTTTTTTCTCGTAAGCGAATTTACAAAACTTTTCATAAGAAAATATTTTCATACTCAAAACGATTGAGCTATCTTTACATCAAAAAGATAGTCCGATAGTACCTTTCAGTTAGCAGAGACAACCTCTCAAAAGATTTGAAAAAGGCTTTTACTTATAGTAAAATGTGAATAGTTCAACATTCAGAAAGGAAATCTATGAAAAAATTACTTATCTTAGGACTGGCTGCTGGTTTATTTTTGACAGGTTGTACCAATTTACAAAGAGCTATCAGAGGAAATGACTATGTAGACTCCAGTCTTGCTTCCGAATCCAGCTCAAAAGCAGCTGAAAAACAAAAAGAAGAGCAAAAAGCTGCTTTGACCGATAAAAATGCTCATTTCCCACAGTTGTCTGACAAGGTCGCTAACGATGAAGCGGAAGTGAAAATAACCACAACTGAAGGTATTATCTCCTTGAAGCTCTTTCCAAAATATGCTCCACTTGCAGTTGAAAATTTCTTAACGCACGCTAAAGAAGGTTATTATAACGGTGTAACTTTCCACCGTGTCATTAAGGATTTCATGATTCAAACAGGAGATCCTAAAGGAGACGGGACTGGTGGTGAGTCCATTTGGAAAGGCAAAAACTCTAAGATCGACTCTGGAAGTGGCTTTAAAACAGAGATTTCGTCTTATCTCTACAATATCCGTGGTGCATTAGCCATGGCTCGTTCTTCCAATCCAAATTCCAACGGTAGTCAATTTTTCATCAACCAAAACACCAAGGACAGTTCGAGTCAACTCTCTAGCACAATTTATCCTGAAAAAATTATTGAAGCCTATAAAAAAGGTGGAAATCCAAGTTTAGATGGAAATTACACTGTCTTTGGGCAAGTCATTTCTGGCATGGATGTCGTGGATAAAATCGCTACGACTGAGACAGGCGAAAACGACAAACCCAAAAAAGAAATCAAAATCGAGAAAATTGAAGTCATTAAGGACTATACACTTAAGAAATAATTACAAAACGAAGAAGCTGGGATAAAAGTCCGACCTCAAATATAAAAAGCGAACAAAACTAGTTTTCTGGTAATCAGAATTCTGCTTTGTTCGCTTTTCGCATTTAATTATAGATTTGAAGGGCTTAATAATTAAGATTTTTCAAAATTGAAATCTTTTTGTCCCAAACTCTCGTTTACTTTCTAGAATAAAACTCAATACGCAGTAGTTGAGCGCTCTATATGCACTGATGCTATCAGCTTTTACAGACTTACTCCTCATTTTCTTTATTCTCACATTAATTGATTAAAATCCCAAATCTGATCTACCCATCCTTCGTAGAAGTCAGGCTCATGGCAGACCATGAGAATACTGGCTTTGTACGCTTGGAGAGCGCGTTTGAGTTCATCTTTGGCATCCACATCGAGGTGATTCGTAGGCTCATCCAGTACTAAGACATTATTTTCTCGGTTCATCAGGAGACAGAGGCGGACCTTGGCCTGCTCCCCACCTGAAAGAACCTGGATCTGGCTTTCAATATGCTTTGAGGTCAGACCGCAGCGAGCCAGAGCAGCACGAACTTCCGCTTGATTGAGTGACGGGAAAGCATCCCAAACAGCTTCCAGAGGAGTCTGGCGATTACCACCAGCTGTCTCTTGCTCAAAATAGCCCAATTCCAGATAGTCTCCACGTTCTACTTGACCAGCTATTGGAGGAATGATACCTAGCAAACTCTTTAGCAGGGTGGTTTTTCCGATTCCGTTAGCTCCTATAATGGCAACTTTCTGATTACGCTCAAAAGTTAAATTAAGCGGTGAAGTTAATGGACGATCGTAACCAATTTTCAAATCCTGAGTTTGAAAGATAAAGCGCCCTGGTGTACGAGCCATTTTGAAGTCAAAGGAGGGCTTAGGCTTCTCGCCCTGCAGTTCAATCAGTTCCATTTTGTCTAATTTTTTCTGGCGGGACATGGCCATATTACGGGTCGCCACACGGGCTTTATTGCGAGCTACAAAGTCCTTGAGGTCTGCAATTTCCTTCTGCTGACGCTCATAAGCTGCTTCCAGCTGAGATTTTTTCATCTCGTAGACTTCTAAGAATTGATAATAATCACCAGAATAGCGGGTCAAGTTTTGATTTTCTACATGGTAGACGATATTGATTACATCGTTTAAGAAAGGAATATCATGGGAAATGAGCACGAAAGCATTTTCATAATTTTGCAGATAGCGCTTGAGCCAATCAATATGCTCTGCGTCCAAATAGTTGGTAGGCTCATCTAAGAGCAAGATGTCTGGTTTTTGAAGGAGAAGTTTTGCTAAGAGCACCTTGGTTCGTTGACCTCCAGAAAGAGCGGTGACATCCGTTTCCATACCGTAATCCATAACCCCTAAAGCACGAGCTACCTCATCAATCTTAGCATCTAAAGTATAAAAGTCTCGACTTTCCAATCGCTCCTGCAATTCACCCACTTCTTCCATAAGGACATCAACATCAGCTCCATCTTCTGCCATAGCCAGATATATATCATTGATCCGAGCTTCAGTCTTGAAAAGTTCATCAAAAGCAGTCCGCAACACATCACGCACGGATTGACCTTCTTTCAACACAGCATGCTGATCCAAGTAACCAGCTGTCACATACTTAGACCACTCAACCTTGCCTTCATCTGGCAACAATTGACCAGTTACAATGCTCATAAAGGTGGACTTTCCTTCACCGTTGGCTCCAACTAAGCCGATATGCTCACCCTTCAGCAGACGAAAGGATACATCCTCAAAAATAGCCCGGTCTCCAAAACCGTGGCTGAGATTTTTTACTTCTAAGATACTCATCTTTTCTCCTCTATCATTGATTACAGTTTCTTGATTATACCATCAAAAGGGATTTTTTGGCAAGGTAGAACAAATGAAAAGCGAGACTGCTTCATTCTCGCTTGCTTTCATCTAATTCAAATGATGGGTGTGTTTGGTAATCCACTGGGTTAGCTTGATATTAAGCCAAAAACCATAAATGCCAAAAGTAATGATCGTCAAGAGCCACCACTTCACCCAATTTCCAAAAAGCTGCATCGCAGTACCATCAAAATAGAGACGGTGTCCGTCAATGACTGTGTGCTTAATCTTCCAATTATACAGGATACACATGCCCCAAGGAGCACAGATACCCAACGTCATGACAGTAATCAAAATGGCTAAGATGACATGACCAATGTAAGAAAAGAGGCCACCGTCGAAATAAGATTCTTTATACACTATATTCTCCTTGTCTAAACCAATTCTTTCAGAAATTGAATCAGAGTGTCTGCTGAGCGCTTGCCAGCTTCATGAATAAATTCGTCAAAGCTAATATTGGCGTCATGAGAAGCTGTATCACTCATGGCCCGAATAACCATAAAAGGTAGCCCAATCGAATGCGTAGCCTGAGCGACGGCTGCGCCCTCCATCTCAACCGCTAGAACGTCTGGAAAGTGTCCTTTGATACGGTCAATCTTGTCCTGACTGGCAATAAAGCTATCCCCTGTTGCAATCAAGCCAACGCGACTTGTCTGATGTGTCTTTTCTAAAGTCTTTTTCATCTCAGAAACCAAATAACGGCTCGCTTCAAAATAAAGTGGCTGGCGTGCCATTTGTCCGTATTCATAGCCAAAAGCTGTTACATCTACATCATGGTACACTAGCCGGTCAGCCACTACAATATCGCCGATTTGCAAACCTTCAGCTACCGCACCAGCAGAACCTGTATTGATGACAGCCGTCACTTTAAACTCATTGACCAAAACAGCCACGCTCATAGCAGACATAACCTTGCCGATCCCGCTTTCCACCAGCACAACTTCATGACGACCGATATTTCCCGTATGATAAACATGCCCCAAACGTAAGTGTTTTTCGGCATTTTCCAAGTTTTCCACTAAAATTTTTAGTTCCTCAGGCATGGCCGCAATAATTCCGATTTTCATTATTTCCTCTCATTCTATCACAAAAAAAGCGAAAGTCGAGCTTATCGCTTTTTATAGCCAAATAATAGCAGCAATCAAAGCAATCAAAAGCAGGACAATCCAAAATAGAATTTTGTTTAATTTTGCTTGAAATACTCCACGTTTTGCATTTTCAATGCGTCGGCTTTTGGTTACCGTTGGTTCCACATCAATTTGCAGCGTATCTTGATTGAAGACACTATTTTGAGAGGAATAACCAAACTGGCTTCTAGGCGTTTTTAAAATTTTGGTTTCTTCCTCATCATGCAAAGGTGGACCTGAAATATCTTCACCACGATTTGCCCGTTCAATCATTTCATCTGTTAATAAAGGTCTTCCCATGAGCGTCCCCCTATCTTCGATTCATTTCCATTTCCCAATATTGGAGTGCAATAATAGTTTTTGCATCACAAATACCACCACTAGCAAGGAGAGCTTTCGCTTCTTCCAAGGTCACTTCATAGAGTTCTAACGTCTCGTCCTCATCTTGTGGACGAGGATTTTCAACTTTTGTCAAATGGCTAGCGCTATAAAGTCTGATTCGCTCATTGCAAAAGCCAATTGCCGAATAGAAATCATAGAGCAGTTCTAACTCACCTGTATAACCCGTTTCTTCTTCTAATTCGCGCAAAGCTGCAGCCTTTGGATCTGCATTTTCACCAACTTCTAACTTTCCAGCTGGAATTTCATAAGAGGTTGCTTCAATAGCTTTGCGGTACTGCCTGACCAAAATCATTTTGTCTTCTGGCGTTAGCGCAATAACTGCCACCGCTCCATTATGGAAAATCAAATCACGGTAAGCAGTCCCTTTTCCTGCTGGTAGCTGAACTTTATCCTTGACAAGGTTAAAAATAGGACCTTGATAAATTTCTGTTCGTTTTAGCGTTTTTTCTTCAAAATCCATAGCCGTTCCTACTTATTATCTGGATGATGTGGCAAGCGTTTTGCGTATTCATCTTTGTTAATCTGACGTCCACGTCCGATGGCAATAGCGTCTGCTGGTACATCCTTAGTAATGGTTGAGCCTGCACCTACAAGAGAATTGTCCCCAAGTTCTACCGGCGCAATAATGGTCGAATTAGAACCTACAAAGACATTGTTCCCAATGACGGTCTTAAACTTGTGCTGTCCGTCATAATTAACTGTAATTGTTCCAGCGCCAAAATTGACATTCGCACCCACTTCAGAATTACCAATGTAAGTCAGATGCCCAGCTTTGGTATTTTTACCGATAGAAGAACCTTTCACTTCAACGAAATTACCAACATGTACATTTTTAGCAAGGCTTGAATCTGGGCGAACATGAGCGTAAGGTCCCACCGTTACACCGTCTGCAACCGTAGACTCTTCAATCATCGAATTGGTAATAACCGTTTGTTCACCGATAACAGAGTCAACAATATACGTACCATTTGTCAGAATACTGCCTGCGCCAATTTTCGTTTGCCCTCTCAAGCTAACATTAGCTTCAATTTGTACTTCTGGGTCAATCTGTACATCTGCATCAATATAAGTCGCTTCTGGATTTACAAAGCTAACCCCATTCACCATATGAGCTTGATTGATTCGGCGACGCATAATACTTTCTGCCGTTGCCAATGCCACGCGGTCATTGACACCAAGACTTTCATCAAAATCTTTCAGAGTATAAGCGCCGACTTTTTCGCCATTCTCACGGAAAATGCCGATTACATCTGTGATGTAGTATTCTCCTTGCGCATTATTGGTATTGATATTTTTCAAGGCTTCAAAAAGACGAGCGTTATCAAAAACATACGTTGCTGTATTGATTTCCTTGATTTGCTTTTCAAAATCCGAAGCATCCTTTTGCTCCACAATTTTGATCACTTCTTCATGCTGATTACGGACAATCCGCCCATAACCAAATGGATTTTCCGCTTCTGCTGTCAAAATCGTTGCAACATTTTTGTGGTTGACATGAAAGTTAATCAAATTTTTCAGGCTTTCTCCTGTGATTAAAGGAGTGTCTCCTGCAATGACTAATGTTTGCCCTGCCAAACCTTCCAGCACAGGCTCTGCCATCATCACAGCATGACCAGTTCCTAATTGTTCCGTTTGACGAACAAACTCTGTCTGCCCCGCCAATACCTGCTCCACCAGCTCTGCCTTGTGTCCGACCACTGTCACAGTCTTTTCTGGTGCAATGGCAGCAACACTTCTAAATACGTGTTCTAACATCGAAATTCCAGCAACTTTGTGAAGCACTTTTGGTAAATCTGATTTCATGCGAGTGCCTTTTCCAGCTGCTAAAATAATTGCATAGTTTGTCATAATAGTTCCTTTTATCAAAATAAATTTATTTTATTATAGCATTTTTTATATCATTTGTTAAGATTCTCTCTGTAATGCTTTAATCCGCATCTTTTATATCGGATAAACCTTGCAAAACTCCTCCAAGACCACGCCCGTCTCCTCTGAGAAAGCTAAGCCGGCTTCAGCCATCCATTCCGTGAAGAGTTCCTCATGCACCTGCCGCCAGTAAGCCAAAGATTTATCTCCCTCTCCTTCTTTAAAAGCGTGCTCTGCAGACACTTGATTGAAAGGGACAACCGTTACCTTGGTAACTTTAATGATGCAGACAGCTTGACCTTGACCGTCTAAAATCACATCAAAGGTTCCTGCTTGAGGAATCGGCTCACCATCTATCTGATACAAATCGTAGGCAGAAGCTGTCGCACTCTTCTCTCTTTTCAAAACTAAATCCGCCAGCTGATCTGGCTCTACACCAAATGCCCAAGCATCAATGTCATCACCAATTGCGGGGTTGATTATTTTGTATTCATTCCATAATTGTTCTGGGGTAATGGTTTCTCCTATCTGTAATTTTAACTCATAAGCTGGGTAAGCTCCTAAGCATTGATAACCTAGCTTTTCAGCTATTTTCTTTGAGGCTTCATTGTGGGCGTCCCAGAGCGGAAAAACGCCGCATTGCAGGGATGCCAAAATCATCTTCGCCCCAAGAACAGTAGCTAAACCTTGCTGTTGATAAGTCGGTTTTGTTGCAATCTCAATTTCAATGGCTTTTTGGTAGACAAGTGCTGTCGAGACCCCAGCGACGATTTCCTGACCCTTCCGGATCACAAAGCCAAAAGCTCCGCCTTCTTGAAAGTCTTTAAAAGTTGCAAAATTCCCCTGCAAATCCTGAGACCATTCTTCCTGAGCTAGTTCTTGATAGGTTCTTTGATTAATTGCCTCCATACAGAACTGCTCCGATAACTGCTCCACGATGTTTTTCAAAACCTTGTCATCAAAATCTGCCTCATCTTTAAAAGCATAACGGGTAAAAGGAGATAAGGCTGGACAAGAGGACAAGCAGCCTTGCCAAGAAGCCTCTTCAGATATGAGAATGCGGTAGTCTGGCTTACAAAAGTCCCTATAATCCGCCAGTAATGCCATATCTGCCTGCCCAACCAAAAAGAGAAAATCTCCTTGTTCATACAAAACGGCAGTCTCGTCTTTATTTGTATAAAACTGCCCTAACTTCGCCTTCAAACTATATCTCACCATGTTCTTTTGCCAATGTTGGAAACATTCCTGCAGTCTTGGCTCAATGCTCACTGCTTTCATTCTACTTGCCTCTTCACTTCAAACTCCAGCCACCGTCAATCTTGACAATCTCGCCCTGCATGGACTGAGCTTTTCCCGAGGCGAGAAAGAGGGTCAACTCGGCAACTTCTTCTGGTTCTATCCAACGCTTGATGGGAGTTTCGTCTGCTACCCATTGGGCTAAGCCTCCCGGCTCAAAGTCCGTTGCTGTCATACTTGTTTTAACTGCGCCCGGTGCAATCCCAAAAACCTGCACTCCCTGCTCCGCATAATCCAGTGCCAACTGTTTGGTAAATCCTGCCAGAGCATGCTTGGAAGAAGTGTAAGCATGACCACCACCGCCAGCTAAGCTAGATGCAATTGAGCACATATTGATGATGATGCCTGATTGTTTCTTCAGCATCTGCGTCAGATAATAACGAGTTAGCTCTACTGGTGTTACATAGTTAATCTCGAAAATTTCTTGGATCTCCTGAGCAGTCTGCTCCAGTAAGGGCTTGTAGTCATCCAGCACTCCAGCTGTATTACAGAAGACATCTACTTGCGAACACCAAGCAAAAACTGGTTGAAGTCCTAACGTCAAATCTTGTTGAAGGAAATAAAAATCCCCTGTCAAACTTGGCTTTTCAGACCGGTCTACACCGTATACGCGCCAGCCATTTTCCAAAAAAAGCTGCGCCTGAGCCAGACCAATCCCTGAGCTAACACCTGTCACCAAAACCGTCCTAGTCATGGACTTCCACCCAGTCATCTGCTAATACGTCACAAGGCGTCGGACTCCACATGGAAAAGCCTTCTCCCTCGCCTGATACATTGATGAGAAAATAAGGCGTCACTTCAAGCGCCACTCCGTTCTGCTCAATACTGTCAAAAAGCTGGACATAATTCTCGGCACCGCCCCAGCCTGTGCGGACATATTTCTTTTTGGCTTTCAAACCCGGTAAAATTTCTTCAAATGTCATGATATACCTCTTTCTGCTTTTCATATTACTAGTATAGCAAAATATATTGCCAATCGCTGGTTTTTCCTTGCCTTTTGCTGTTACTTCTGTTAGACTAGCAAGAGTAAATGAATTTTGAGTGAGTATTTTTGTTTTTCATCTTTACTTTTTCTATTTTTTACGCAACATTTTAGAGAAAGGAAGTAAGATGTATGGCACAAGGTACAGTAAAATGGTTCAATGCTGAAAAAGGCTTCGGCTTTATTTCACAAGAAAACGGGCCAGACGTATTTGCTCACTTTTCAGCGATTCAATCCGACGGATTCAAATCACTGAATGAAGGCGAAAAAGTAACTTTTGACATTGAAGAAGGTCAACGTGGTCTTCAAGCAGTCAATATTACAAAATTAGCATAAGACAAGAAAAGGCTGGGCAAAAAGTGTCCCAGCTTCTATCATATTTATTAATAAACGAATAACGTAGCTTCAACATTCAGTGAATTGTTGAAGGCGGGAAATCAGCCTTGCACAGCAAGCCACCGTGATTGGACTCTTCATTCGCTTTTCAAGCTCGGAAGAGCACCTTTGACGAAAACTTCGTTTTCTTCATCTGCAACCTTAAATAGCTTGATAACTGTTTAAGCACCCTTGCAGGGGTGGGACTACGAACTAAAAATTTTCTATTTTTAGTTCTATCCCACTCCCTTTTTTCTCAAATAACGATAACTGCAACAGAAGTCAATCTCATACTTTCCCTATTTGATTGTCAAACTTTATTCCACTTTCTATCTGCGTCCATTTTATCTGCTTTCGCTTTCAGCAATCGGATGAACTCTTTATTACTTTCCTTATTTATAATGGCATTCATCACTATCTTTCTTTGCAACAGCTTGTTGAGATTATCTTTTGGAATTTGGTCTAATAATTCTTCCCAACTGCGTTTCGTTAAACGGTTCAAATTCTTTAGGGCACTTGCTTCCAACCTTTTTCTTTCCGCTTCATGTTCAGGATAACCCATACCAAACTCACCATCAAATAGTTTATCTAATGTATATTGCAGGTTCAATTCGCCTTGCCAACCAAAATTTAAGTCGAGTGGCAGGGAAGCAACATTTCCTCCATTGATGCGTCCAAAGAGGAACGCGTCTTGAGGATTTTCTATATAACCACACAAAAGATCCGGTAAACTATTACAGGCAAGCATCATACCTTGACCTGAGGAACATCCTGTTACGACAAAATCGACTGCTCCGCTTTCCATTAAGAAACTGATCAAGATCGCTATTTCAACATAAGAATACTGCTCGTTCTCCTCCTCAAAAATACCAAAATTCAGCACTTCGTCAGACGATTGGACTGCTTTTTTTACAGATTCAAATAGCAGCAAATTCATATTTCTTCGAGTGGTTCCTTGGATAACCGCAACTCTCATTTCAACTCCTTTTCCATTTTGACAAAAAGGTAACTATCGCCATTGCTTTCCTGAGGCTGCCGTCCGATTACGTTGAAACCACAATTGAGATAAATCCTTTGAGCTCTTTGATTAAAATCTGCAACTGAGAGAGTCAGGATTTGCACTGAAATGTTTTCCTCGATAAACCGTAAAATCGTTTGTAAAAACTCTTTGCCTTGACCTTTGCCACAATACTCTGGCTTCATGCCTAAACCTAGCTCCTGCTTGGCCTTGTCAACTGGAAAAAGGCAAAAAAAGCCATATAATTCATCATTTTTGAGAACCTGATAATAGTGATCACCACGCGCTTCAGGAGATAAAATTTCTTCATAATCCTCAGAATCTGCTTGCATATCATAAAAAGCATAGATGCCTTCGTAATGCCAATGATTCGCAATTTCTTCTGCATTGCTTTGACTTAATGGTTCAATTTTCATAGATTTCCTTTCTTAAAATTCCCAATAAAAACGTTTCTGATCAGCTTTTTCCTCACAGCCCAGTTTTCGATAAAATTCATGGGCTTCAGTTCGAGAAATGCCAGAGTTTATGCGAATACCTGCATAGCCTGCAGCTGAACCCTCTTCACGCACGACTCGCATAAGCGATCTGCCATGTCCCTGTCCTTGAAAATCTGGAGCAACAGCCAAAGCCAACAGATTGAGCAAAGATGAAAAGTAAAGGCAGTCATAACGACAAGCGTGGGCATAACCGACAAGTTGACCTGCTGCATTTTCTGCCACCAAGATAAAATGATCTGACCTATCCAACAGCTCTGATAGTTTCTGACGAGTTTCTATCAAGCCAAAATCATAGCCGAGAGCAGTTGCATTGATTTCCTGAATAGCCGCTGCGTCTGAAAGTTCTGCTGGTCGTATCATATTCGCACCTCTTTTTCTTTCTATTATGACAAAAAACAGCGGTAATCGCTATTTAGAGATTATTTCGATATTTGCTCTAGTAACCAAGTTCTAGCATCATTCAATGGTGTGGTTGCAGCAATATCTGGCTCGATTGGAGTATTTTCATAACGATTACCCTTTCGGTCAATAATCCGAGAAACCGTCAGCTGAATTGTTGCCCCGTCATAAAGAGAATAAACCATATTTCCTGTTGTATAGCCAGCTGTTGGCTTGCCAAAAATTTTAACGTTTGGTAAGCCTTTGAAAGCTAATGTCGTCATTTCACCAGAGCTAGCTGTATTACCATTAACTAGAATTGCTATAGGAATTGTTTTGGAACTGCTATTTGAATTTTCTTCTGTCTGCTTGCTTGCCAATATTTGTGATAAAGTAGTACCTATTTTTTGACCATTTGCATATTCAAATTGAAAGAGAGTATCATTAGGCAAAATAAGCAGCTAATCCACCAATCATAGGATACATATTGCCACCGCTATTATTCTCCAAATCCACAATTACTCCCTTGTAAGTTTCCTTAGTTAGTGCCCGATTTAGGATCGTTTGATAAGCCTTAGCTTCTTTCTCGTTTCCCATAAAAGGAGGTAATTTCAAGTAAAGAATGCCATTCTCATTTTTTACAACAGGAAGCTGACTTTCTTCCTTTTGTGAAGTTTTAAATTCCTTCGGTGTATAAAAATAAGAATGTTTTCCTCCCGATAGTTTTGTCATTTTCTTTAGAATTGGATAGGTATCTGCATAAGTTTTGGCAGATTTGACTTCTTTTAATGTTTTTTCCTTTTCTTGTGACCAATTTTCATCAATATAAAGAGCAGAATTCATCTTATTTAGAGCAGATTTTGCGTATTGCTCAGGACTAGGTGGTAAAAGATAGATATCATCATTAGGACCGAAATATAACACTGCTCCCAATGCCGCTAAAAGCAATACTCCTAGCACACCTAGACAACCAATACATCCCTTTTTCATTTTTTCCTCCATCACTTACTTTATTATCACTATTATATGGAAAAATGAGAGTGGGACAGAAATCAATAATTCGAAGAATTTGATTTCGTCGTCCCACCTCCGCACAGTTGGTTAGGATAGCCGTTATCACCGGTATAACAAGAGATAAGGATATCCAACCAACCACTGCGTCTTACAACCCAAACTATAAAATGCATGAAGCTGGGGCTTTTCCCTAACCTCATCTTACAATTTACAATTATTTCTTACATTTTTGTAAGATAAACTCATCAATTGATTTCCGAATGTTGGTAGCCATAGATAAAATAAATAATTGTTCCGACTAGTAAGGCAAGGCCGAATGCTAGCCAAGTATCAGAGCCATATTGGGTCATGAAAGACAGGCAAATAATAATGGATAAGATTGGCGTCAGAGGTACCAGAGGAGTTTTAAACTCCCCTGCTTGAGGAAGTCCTTTATCCTTGCGCAACTTCAAAATAGCCACTGCTAACAAAATCAGATAAGCCAAGGTGCAGATATTTAGAAAAGATGCGATACTGGCTAACGGGAAAATACCAGCACATACTGCCGCAGCTATCCCTACCAAAATCGTAGCATTTTTCGGTACCCGACTAGTGGCAGTTAATTTTCTGAAAGACTTTGGCAACAAACCGTCACGCGCAATGCTGTAAATCATACGCGACAGAGCATAAGTCATGGAAATGCAAACGGTAATCAAAGTTAAAATCGCTACCACTGACACATAATTAGCCGCCCAGCCAAGCCCAGCACTGCGAAGCGCAAAAGCGACAGCATCTGCTACATCTAGCTTGCTATAGTGAACAATCCCTGTCAAAACTAGTGTCACCAATATATAAAGCACCGTTACAATAGACAAAGACAGCACAATCCCTCGTGGAACATTCTTTTGTGGCTCCTTAATCTCGTCCACTGCCATAGAAATAGACTCGAAACCTAGAAAAGCAAAGAACATCAGAGAAGCACCAGCCATAATTCCAACATTACCACCATATAATTTTCCAAAGCCAAATGGGGCAAAATGAGACCAATTTTCAGGTTTAATAAAGAAAATCCCTACAAAGATAAAAAGGGCAAGCGCCGAAAACTTCAAGACAACCAAAGCAGAATTAAATCGCAGAGCTGCTTTAGAATTTAATAAAACCACACCTGTTACAAATACCAAAACAAGAATCGGCAGTAAGTCTACATAGGTTCCCACTTGCGGATTAAAGGTTCCATTAAGCGCTCTTGGCATACTCAAACCAAATCCATTCAGCAAGCCTTTCAAATAGGAAGCCCAACCAGAGGCAACACTAGATACCGCCGTCATAAATTCCATAATGGTCAGCCAACCTGCTATCCAAGCTGGAAATTCTCCAAAAACAGCATAGAGATAGCTATAAGCACCTCCATTTGCAGGAATTCTTGACGCAAATTCTGCATAAAAGAAAGCAGAAATACTCACGCAAAGAGCAGAAATAATAATCGAAATCACCAAAGCTGGACCAGCTAGAGTTGCAGCCGCCGTTCCAGTAATAGTGAAAATACCCGTTCCCACCATAGCGCCAATTCCTAACAAAATCAAATCAAGCAACCGTAAATGACGACGCATGCCAGTCCGATCTCTACTGACATCTTTTTTACGAAAAATATTCATCCTAAACTCCAATTTATTAGATTGAATTATTCTACCATAAAAGCAATCAAAAAGGAATCAAACGTCCCTCTTTTTTGTTAAATAAATTGAAAAAGGAGCAAGAATAGCCCTACTCCTTTTCACTATTATCCGTACCTATCGCTAACTCACATCGACACAATTCTACGATAACTGCGTGATGTGATGAAAAAGACAAGTACATAGACGATAAAGAAAACAGCACAAACGCCAAGCGTAACTTCCAACATCAATGTAGCATTTACGACACCCAGCACTTTCAACATGAGACTCAGCATATGATAAGCAAATGCCAGATGCACAAAAGCGAAAGCAAGCGGTAAGAAGAACACAGTCAAAATTTGTTTGCGAATGGCGCGCTTGGTCTGCTTTTCATCTAATCCTACCTTTTGTAAAATTACAAAGCGATCGCGGTCTTCATACCCTTCTGAAATCTGTTTGTAGTAGATTACCAAAACCGTTCCCAGCATAAAGACAATTGAAAGGAAAATACCAATAAATAAAACGCCACCTAACATACTCATAATTTCCTGCACACCTTGGATTCTTGTATAACCATACACACCGGCATTATCGGGGAGCGTCGTATTGAACTGTTTCAGCTTCT
Source organism: Streptococcus sp. HMSC034E12 (assembly GCF_001835915.1). Classification (NCBI taxonomy): domain Bacteria; kingdom Bacillati; phylum Bacillota; class Bacilli; order Lactobacillales; family Streptococcaceae; genus Streptococcus; species Streptococcus sp. HMSC034E12. Next base: position 35,023 of record NZ_KV826482.1, on the reverse strand, counting down.
TCTGGTAAGCTGTATCCAAATCGCCCTTTTTCTTATTAGAAGCCCTGATATTCAAACCGCCATATAATTCTGTATTAATCGTGTAATGTTGCTTTTGTGAATCCACCAATTTTTGTGGGTCATTGACCACCATAAAAAGTGACTGCGGCACAATGATATTATACTGATCTACGACATTTCCAAGAACAAAGTCCTCTGTTAAAAGTTCTTTCACTGTCAATTCTTGTCCAATCAGTTTAAGAGGTTGATCTTGTTTAATAGACATTCCTTTTGCAAAGATTGCTGTCTCATTATCTTTTAAATTCAATATTTTGCCCGTCATTTTCCGATAATCATCAGCTGAAAACAGCAGAATATAAGCCTGTGGAGAAACTCGTGTTTCACCTTTTGGATAAATATCAAGCTGATTGCCCTTTTGATTTTTAATTCCCATCGAATAATATTGATAAGCATTTTTCTTAGTGACTGTTAAATGATTCTCTTTTGCAAATTCTGTCAATGCCTGATCCAATTGAGCAGCTGACACTCCCTTCCCCTTTATCGTATAATCTTGGGGATACATCACGCTTTTAAGATAACCAGCACCTGCATAAATATTGACACCTCCAGCCAAGGTGACCAAAACCATCGTTGAAAGAATCGCAATCGTTGCCAATCCCACTGCATTTTTCTTCATCCGAAAAATCAAATTGGACACAGAAATCATATTATTAGGTTGATAATAATACCGTTTATTTTTCTGAAGCAACCGTAAAAATACCGTAACTCCTGCATTGAACAGCAGATAAGTCCCTAAAATAACAAAGAGAACAGCTATAAAAAATATACCAATTGCTGTCAATGGATTTTTGACACTCAGAGCTAGGTAATAAGCATAGCCTAAAGAAATCGATCCAATAATCGTTTGAATCAGAAGAAATCGTCCTTTTCTTTCACCACTATTCTTTTCCTTGGCCAATTGCAAAGCATTAAATCGTAGAATCCTCAAACCGTTGACAAGCACCAAGCCCGCAAAAATAACGCCATAGATGACAACAACTGAAATAAGAACTAACCATTGAAACGTGGATACTAGGACAACTTTTAACCCCATTAATTTCAGTAAAAAAGCATAAATCAGTTTATCAAATACAATACCAAATCCAAGACCAATCGTGACAGTCGTCGCTCCTAAAATCAATAACTCAATGAACACCATGGTAAAGAGATGACGTTTATTAAGCCCTAGCATTCCATAAAGACCTAGCTCTTTCGAACGGTTTTTCATGACGAAACTATTAGCATAAAAAACGATAATCGCTGCAGCAATCGTCACAATAATCACTCCAAGAACCAAGACAAATGAAATAGAACTTGCCCCCTGCATTTTTTGTAAATGAGGATTAAACGTTAAAGAATTAAAAATATATGAAATAGCGACGACTAAACAAGTTGCCAACGTAAATGGATAGTATAATCTACGATTTTTCACTAGGTTAGAAACCGCTAATTTTCCCGCTAATCTAAGCACCTTGATTCACCTCGCTTGCCATAACCCTTAAGGTATCAGAAATCTCTTGGAACATCTGGCGCTCGGTCTTATCTCCTCGGAAGATTTGATTGTACAAAATTCCGTCCTTGATGAACAGTACGCGCTTAGCACGGCTTGCCGCAGAAGTCGAGTGCGTTACCATAAGAATCGTCTGTCCGCGGTCATTGATGTCATCAAATACATCTAAAAGCGCCGCAGAAGACTTAGAATCGAGCGCCCCTGTTGGCTCGTCTGCCAGCAGAATTTCTGGATTGGTGATAATAGCACGCGCTACTGCCACCCGCTGCTTTTGACCACCGGAAATTTCATAGGGGAATTTTTCCTGCAATTGGTTAATCCCCAGTTCATTACAAGTAGTAACCAACTTTTGCATCATTTCTGTAATCGGACGGCGCGACAAGACGAGCGGCAAGAGGATATTGTCCTTGACCGAGAGCGTGTCTAACAGGTTGAAATCTTGAAAAACGAAACCTAATTTTTCCCGACGGAAGCTCGAAGCTTGACTGTTTTTAATCGTCGCTGTATCCGTGCCATTAAGAAAGACGCGTCCTTCGGTTGGCTTGTCTAGCATGGCAAGAATATTGAGCAGAGTGGATTTCCCAGAACCCGACTCGCCCATGATAGCGACATAATCACCTTCATCTACTGTAAAATGAATGTCTTTCAATGCTTCTACTTGATTGCCTTGAAAGCGAGTTTTGTAAATTTTCTTCACGTGTTGTACGTCTAATAGTGTCATCATTTTCTCCTTTTTTAAAATCTAAAATATAACTGTTGCGCTGATTGACTCACTTCATAGCCAAATTGCGCTTTTCCAATATCTTTTACGTTTGTCTGAAGCAATTGACTGTCTTGTTTCAATAAAATTTTACCATATTTCATCTTGTTCTCCTTTTTTGATACTACTTTGCAGCGAATTGCTCGCTGCAAGACTATGATTTACTCATTTTTGAACGAGGTAAGCAATGCAAGTAATCAACCATAAGTGAGCTGGATAAAAGATATAAAAGAAATACTTGCTCCACTTAGTCACAGAACCGCGTTCGCCATTATAGAGTGAAATGAAAGGCAGTACTGTGATAAAAAGCCAATCGGAATTATAAAACATCATTAACAGCGTATCGCTCCATGTCGGGTAAATCTGAATACTCATACAAAATAGGACAACCGCTAAAATACCATACAGAAGATTGCGGAGATTTCTCTTTTCTCTACAAGTATAGGTGATCAACATAAATGGAATAATGACCATGCCGCCTTCTGTCACAAAACCAGCAAGCAAACAACAAGTCCTAAGATAAAGCGGATGGGCTGCCGTTTAATGTTAATTGGGTCGTCATTGGGCGAAATTCCAAAAAAGAGAATTAGCGCAAGTACACCGCAAGCTAACGTTAGGAAAATATTATTATATATCTGAACTCCTTTAGAGTGAAACAGCAAATTGAGAATAGTATTTCCAACAAACATGATCATTGCCCAGAAAAAGAGACGCAGATTGTAAAGCAAGCGACTCCGTGTGTATCGAAACCCTTCTACTGCTGCGAAAGCGAACCAAACAGCTACACAACGTGTCAAAGCATGAAAAATTCCCTCCCATTCACCAGACAGTAAGCCTGGTATTTTCCCAAGATGATCAAAAACCATTAATAAAGCCATGAAGAGCTTCAGCTGAAAAGCATTCAATCCTTTTGTTTTTATGACTACCTCCTTTATCAAACATTGTTTATTTTCTAATCTTATGATACAAAAAAAGAAAGGCTGCTACCATAACATAACCTTTCATTTTTAGATATCAACCTTACACTTTTGTAAGATTGCATTCATTCAAATAACAATTTCTTCTCTTTGAACGTAATCATCACAGTTGTCCCTTCGCCGACCACAGAATGCAAATGTAATTCATGACCCAATTTATCCGCAATTTTCTTAGATAAATAGAGCCCTAATCCTGAAGATTGATGCGTCAAACGTCCATTATAACCAGAAAAACCTCGCTCAAATACACGGAGAAGATCGGAATTTTGAATCCCCAAACCAGTATCTTTCATATGCAAGGTATCTTCCTGAAAGAAAATTTCAATGCTACCTTGCTTCGTATATTTGAGACTATTAGAAAGCACTTGCTCTAAAATGACAAGAAACCACTTTTTATCTGTAATAACGGTGTGATTTAAATCATGCAAATTCAAACTAAGACCTTGCTGAATAAAGAAAAGCGTATATTTTTTGACGACTTCTTTAACTAAATCCTCTATATTTTCTTTCTCTACGACCAAGTCATCATGGAAGCTTTCTAACCGCAAATACTGCAAGACTAAGTTCGTATAAGAGTCAATCTTAAACAACTCCTGCTCCAATTGATTTTTGAACGTCTGCTCTTGTAAATCCTGCACCAAGAGCTTGCTCGCAGCAATCGGTGTCTTAATCTGATGCACCCAAAGTGTATAATAATCCAGTAAATCACTCTGCTTTTCTTGATGCTGTATTTTTAGCTCTTTTTTATCTTTTTCTAAAGTTCTAATTCTGGAGGTGAGCAATGCTTCTAAAGGAGTGTACGCATCGCTTTCACCATATAAGACAGCATGACGAAAATTTTGATATTGTTTCACAAAGTCTAAGATGAGTCCTATTAAGCTCGTCAAAAGCAAGAGTATTATAACATATTGCAAAACGGTGCGTTCATCTTCAAAAAGATAAGAAAAAATAAACAACAAACTATAAAAAATAAATAACAATGAACATAAAAGTTTTCGAGAACGCAGATAATATTTGAAAAATAGATGCTTATTCTGATGTTCCATTAATTAACCTGTACCCTATACCTTTCTTTGTTTCAATGAAATTCTTGAGACCGACTTCTTCTAATTTCTTGCGCAGCCGTGCAACATTCACAGATAAGGTATTATCATCAATAAAGAAATCACTATTCCAAAGTTCTTTCATGAGATCATCACGCGAAACAATACTGCCAGAATGCTCAAATAGCACACGCAGAATTTGAAATTCATTTTTCGTTAACGTAATCACTTCTCCATCATACATCATATCCATGGACTTGAGATTGAGAATAACCCCATGGTATTCCAACAAACTTTGATCTGTCCCAAATTCATACGAACGACGCAAGAGTCCTTGAACCTTAGCCAACAAGACATTATTGTCAAATGGCTTCGTCACAAAATCATCTCCGCCCATGTTAATCGCCATGACAATATCCATCGCCTGATCACGTGAAGATAAAAACATAATAGGCACTTTAGAAATCTTGCGAATTTCTTGGCACCAATGATAACCATTAAACAACGGTAGACCAATATCCATCAGGACTAGATGCGGTTCTTCCTTGACAAAAATCGTCAGCACCTGCATAAAATCCTCTACAGCAATCACCTCAAATCCCCATTGTTCCAGCATTTTTTTGACTTGTTGACGAATGACGGCATCGTCTTCCACTAATAATATCTTGTGCATCCTATCCCTCATTTCCGCTTTCTTTCTCTATTATAACAAAGACTTGCGAAAATATGCTATACTAACAATAGATTTTCAGAAAAGAGAACCTTTATGGGAAATATTTTTAACTATTTAGAAGATGTACAATACGACAGTATCTACGATCAGCCCTTTACAGAGCTAGATATTCTGCTTTTGACCGAGATCACGTATCTAAACTATGACACAATCGTAACGGACGATTTTGACCTGCAAAAAGCCAGCCGTTTAACTGATGTGCCACAATACATGCCCCAAGAAAATTCCATGATGAATACCAAACACCGCTTGACACTTTTGGACCAAGCCGCTAAGGTGAAACGCTATAAGAACATCAAACTCTTGGGTTATGTGAATGATATTGATCTTGATGTGCAAAAACAATTTGCTGCTATGACTTATAAGATTGATTTGGATACCTTTGTCATTGCTTTTCGCGGAACAGATGATTCCATTATCGGCTGGAAGGAAGATTTCCATATGACTTATATGGAACATGTCCCTGCCCAGCAAACTGCTGTACGCTACGTTCAAAAGGTCATGCAGGCTTTTCCAACAGCGACCTTTATCTTGACAGGACATTCCAAAGGTGGCAATCTAGCGACTTACGCTGGCAGCCAAGTGGAGCCTGCCTTGCAAGCAAGAATTTCTCAAATCTATAGTTTTGACGCTCCGGGATTGAATCACACAGTGATTGAAACAGACGGCTATCAGGAAATGGCTTCAAAAATCAAGCGCTACATTCCGCAGGGCTCTATTGTCGGGATGATGCTGGAAACACCTAAGCAAGCGCACATTGTAAAGAGTGTGGCTATTGGTGGTATTGCCCAGCATGATACCTTCTCTTGGCAAATTGAAAATGAGCACTTTGTCTTACTTGACACGCTCAACCCAGACAGCATTCAGACAGACAAAACTCTCAAAGAATGGGTGGAGACGGTTCCCGATGATGAACTTAAAGATTTCTTTGATGTCTTTTTCGGCCTCATTTTAGACGCTCAAATTACGTCCATTGATGAATTTTTCCAATCCAACAGTATCAAAAAATTACTGACTATTATCCAAAATGCCCAAGCCCTTACCGAGCAAGAAAAAGAAATGCTCAGCCGCCTAACACGCCTGCTCATCTCTATCCGTTACCAAGCTTGGATTGACGACTTTAAAACACCTAATCCAGCTGTTTTTATGATCGATATACGAGAAAGCTGGACTAGTCTGACGGAGAGGTTTTCGTTTTTAAATAAAGATGAATAGTGCATCATTATGTTTTATACTACAAAAGGGAGTCCTGTCTCACTCCTTTTTTTAACTACTACTCAAATAGGTCGTCCGAGCCTCGGACAGAGTGAACCATTTTTCAGGCAGGTTGTCCGACCCTCGGATGAAGTAAATCTATTTTCGTGAAGGTCGTCCGAGCCTCAGACGGAGCAAACTTCTTCTCAGGCAGGCTATCCGAGCCTCAGACGAAGTGAACCACTTTTCAGGCAGACTGTCCGACTCTCGGACGACGTGAACTACTTTTTAGGAAAATTATCCGGCCCTCAGACGTGGGGAAACAATTCTTAGATAAGCCGTTGATGTAGGTATAGACTACCAATTTCTTTTATTCCATTGACCGTAACGATAAACAAAGCGAGGCTGAGACATTATTGTCCCAGCCTCCTTTTTAATTCTAATCTTCCTGTGGGCTCACCCAATCAAGCTACCATTTGGTACATTTTGATTTACTGTGAGCAGAGTTAGTTGATTACCATATTCTGCTGAGAGGATCATGCCTTGGCTGATACGTCCCATCATCTTGCGTGGTTTGAGGTTCGCTACGATTTGGACTTTCTTGCCAACCAATTCTTGCTCGTTTGGATAGTATTTAGCAATCCCAGACAGAATTTGACGATCTTCGCCGTCTCCCGCATCCAAGCGGAATTGAAGCAATTTATCAGAACCTTCAACTTTAGAAACTTCTTTAACCTCTGCGACACGGATTTCTACTTTGTCAAAATCGTCAAACTTGATTTCCTTGCGGTTGAGTTTGAGTTCTACTTCTTCTGGCTCCCATTCCTTTTCAATGGCTGGCTTATTGGCTTCCATTTGCTCCTTGATGTAGGCAATCTCTGCGTCCATGTCTAGGCGTGGGAAGATTGGTGTTCCTTTTTTAACCACAGTTAAGCCTGCTGACAATCCTGCCAAGTTAAGATTTTCCAGCGAAGTTGCCTCTGGCAAACCAAGCTGACTCAAGATAGCGTCACTTGTTGTCATCATAAATGGCTTGATCAAATGTGCCACCACACGTAAACTAGCTACCAAATGTGCCATAACCGCTGCTAAATCATCACGTTTAGCTTCATCCTTCGCCAATATCCACGGAGCTGTCTCATCAATGTATTTATTGGTACGAGAAATAATATTCCAAACCGCTTCAAGGGCGCGTGGATAATCCACAGCATCCATCTGTTTGTGGTATTGTGCCAAACTATCAGCAACTACTGCTGCCAAATCAGCATCGAAGTCCGTCACATTTTCCACATAAACTGGAACTTCACCTTCAAAATACTTGTTAATCATAGCAACCGTGCGGTTGAGGAGGTTACCAAGGTCGTTAGCTAGTTCATAGTTGATACGACCAACATAATCTTCTGGCGTAAAAGTGCCATCAGAACCGACTGGAAGACTACGCATGAGATAATAGCGAAGCGGATCAAGTCCAAAACGCTCTACCAGCATTTCTGGATAAACGACATTTCCTTTAGACTTAGACATCTTGCCGTCCTTCATAACAAACCAACCGTGGGCAATCAGGCGCTCTGGTAATTTCAAGTCTAACATCATGAGCATAATTGGCCAATAAATGGAGTGGAAGCGCAGAATGTCTTTCCCAACCATATGAAAGACTGTACCGTTATTCCAGAATTTTTCAAAGTTGGCATCCGCATCCTGACCATAGCCCAGAGCTGTTACATAATTTAGCAGAGCATCAATCCAGACATACACAACGTGTTTTGGATTGGACGGTACAGGCACTCCCCAAGTGAAGGAAGTCCGTGATACTGCCAAGTCTTCCAATCCTGGCTCGATAAAGTTTTTGATAATTTCATTCATGCGACCATCAGGCTGAATAAAGTCTGGATGTGCATGGAAAAATTCTACCAAACGGTCAGCGTACTTACCCAAACGCAAGAAGTAAGATTCTTCTGACACCCATTCAACTTCGTGACCTGATGGGGCAATTCCTCCGATAACCTTGCCAGTTTCATCACGGAAAACTTCTTCTAACTGACTTTCAGTGAAAAATTCTTCATCAGAAACAGAGTACCAGCCTGAATATTCACCCAAGTAAATATCATCTTGAGCTAAGAGACGTTCAAAAACATCTGCTACTACTTTTTCATGATAATTATCGGTTGTGCGGATAAACTTATCATAAGAAATATCCAGCAGTTGCCAAAGTTCTTTTACTCCTTTCGCCATCCCGTCAACATATTTCTGAGGAGTAACACCCGCTTCTTCTGCTTTCTGTTGAATCTTTTGACCGTGCTCATCAAGCCCTGTCAAATAAAAAACATCATAACCCATAAGACGCTTGTAACGAGCAAGGACATCGCAGGCAATGGTCGTGTAAGCAGAGCCAATGTGGAGCTTGCCACTTGGATAATAGATTGGTGTTGTAATATAAAAATTCTTTTCAGTCATAGTTTTTCCTTTCAAGGCAAATGAAACCTTTTTTAGTAACACTCTATTATAACATATTACACAGCTTTTTAAATGAAAAATAGAGTTGACTTACGTTGTACTCATAATCATTAGTATATTATTCTTGCTTAAATCTTATTCTTAGTATAAAATAATAGTATTGAATGAGGCTTGTTTTATATGAACTTAGTATGTTATCAATGAGTTTTCGTTCTCTACACTACGTTTTATGAGGAGTTATGGAAACGAATGAAAATGATAGGTTGGGTGGCGACATTCATGTCTGTTATGATGTATGTATCTTATATCCCACAAATTATGGACAATTTAGCTGGACATAAGGGAAACTTTATCCAACCTTTGGTAGTTGCAATCAACTGTAGCCTTTGGGTTTATTATGGTTTGTTTAAAAAAGAACGCGATTTACCACTTGCTACTGCAAATGCTCCAGGTATTGTATTTGGATTTATTACTGTACTAACAGCAATGTTCTAACCCTGATTGAATTCTCTTACTGTCCTATCTGACAGTAAGGATTTTTGTTGACAGTTCTTACAAGAATAGAATTACAAACAAAAATTCTGATTTACTCAAAAACAAAAGCTCTATCTGAATGGACTAGTCAGATAGAGCTTTATTTTTTATATTTGTGCCGTTTTAGAAAAAGATTTTTTAATATTCCTTTGCTATCTTTAATGCTATCTGTTTTTAAACTATAATTTCAACAGCAGCTTCATTTTTCACCTTTTTATCTCAAATAAGCTTCGCAGCACCTTTATCCTAATTTCTCTGCAAGATTCCTAGCAAGATCTCCTTTTCTCTTTTTCGCTTTTATCTATTCAAAAAGGAAAATACTCTTAATACGTCACAACGCTCAAGTTACCACTTTCATATTCTGCGATGAAGATATTAGAAATATCAGTATAGCCTTCCTTAGCAAGCCTCTCGATTAACCATTCTTCTGTTTTGTCAATAGAATCTAAAATATCAATCTGGACAACACCGTCTGTGATAATGGGGTATTTCGGATTTTCCTCACCTGCCTGTACGACAATAAGCTGACCGTTTTGTTCCATGACTGCTCGTTTAACTTGCTTTAGTTGAAAAATTCCTTGGCTACGCAACTTCAGAGCCACATCAGCCGCTGAAAGGCCAACGGAGCGGCAGGCTTCAGGGCTTAACTTCCCGTGCTGAATCAGGGTAGTCGGTTTACCATCAATCAAATGCTTGACTGTCCGAATATTGTTATTGAGCCATTTTAGAGTCAAGACCAAAATCGTCCACATAATGAGGATGATCGCATACTGGAGAATGTTAATAGAACTATTGTAAATCACCCCACCAATAATACCACCTAGAACATAATTTTGAATCTGGTCGATTGCGGAATTAGGTGCCAGATTTCCTTTTCCTGTCACATTGATAACAAACACGAGTGAAAACAGCCCCAACGCTAGTTTAATCAGGATTTCAAGAAAATTCAATGTCATTTTTTAACCTCCACTAATTTGATATCCGTTGTCTTATGTAATTTAATTTTTTCCAGTAAATACTTATCTGGCTCACTGCCACTCATAGCTCGATAAAAATCTTCTCCAACTTTTAAAATCGCTCCATCCGTCGCAGCTGAAGTGTTGACATAAACCTCTGACTTATCTACTCCCAAATCTTTTGAAATAACTTCAATAAAATGAAGAGAAGTTTGGAACTGGTTATTAGAGGCTTGATTGGTCTGAAAAGTACTAATCCCAATCAGAACGATAGCAATCAAAGACAAAATGGAGATAATCGCCAATTCACGAAATTTCGAATCGCGCTTATTTCGATAAGCCTTAAAAGCAAAAAAAACTGTCACAAGTAACAACAAAATAGAAAGTCCAATCGTCACCCAGTTTTGCTGGTTGATTTGACTCAAAACATAATCATAAGAATAAAATTTCATTTTTTCTCCCTCTATTTTCTCGGTCTATTATAGAAAATTTTTCAATATTTCTAGAAATCGTATTTTAACAAGATAATAGGAGCGAGACAAAAATCAGCAACTCAAAGAGTTCAATTTTGTCGTCCCGCTCCCACAACGATAATTAGACTAAAAAAGTTTCAAGCTAAACAGCAAATGAATCAATGTATCCTTTTAGATAACCAGTAAGAATAAATCATTGGCACTACAATCATAATGATTAGAGTAAAAACAAGCACGAACGTAACTGCAATCTGAACGAAACTATTAAAGAAAATGATAATACCACCAATTACCCAAATTTTACCAGCCAGACGATGTGTCTTTATCCAATTATCATCATTATCCAAAGTCCATGGGAGACGTATACCAACCGTATAATTGCGACGAGTTTTTGGCATGTAATTCCCAATAGCAATAAATAGAACTCCTAAAAACATACCATTCATCAGAGCATGATTAACTGCATAACCCAAGGCTTGCGCGTAAATAGCTGTCATGACTAAACAAGATGTCAAAGGAATAATCCAATAAACCAGATGCCACATTTTCAAGCTAATATTCTTAGATTTAGGATCCTTGCTAGTCACAAATAAACAAAACCAATGTAGAAGCAGCAGAAAACTAGGAATACCAAAAACAGTAAACCCTCGACTACTGAATCCATTTACTTGATTCGAAAAATCAAAATGCGTTGCGACTGTTTGGGGCAACTGTTGCCAGAAAAAGCAGCCTATCAACATAGGCACCAAAATACTAGCACTTGTTAGTATCAATAGTTTTTTATCAATCTTCATTAGTCTTATCTCCTTTCAATTCAGCTAACCAAACTACAATTTCTTCCAAGACTGAAGTATTGAGTTCATAATAGATATAATTTTTCTGGCGCGTCTCCAAAATCAAATCTGCTTTTTTTAAAATATTAAGATGGTGCGAAATGGTAGCTCCCGTCAGCTCAAAATGTTCCGCTATTTCCCCAGCAGACAGACTGCCCATTTTTAACAAATCTAAAATCGCTCTTCTCACAGGATGAGATAAGGCCTTAAAGGTATTAGCGAAACTCATGAGTTTCCCTCTTTTCTTTTTGTAAAATGGCTAGCGCTAAACACAAGAAAGGTAAAACTGCCAGAAGTCCTGTGGGTGTCGGACCTAGAATACGCAAGGCTAATGCTTTTTCTGTTGGCAATTGAAATAAAAGACCCACGCCAACAATGGCATTAACAGCACCGTGCAAGAGTGTTGGAGCCCAGATAGAATTCGTCTTTTCCATCACCCAACTTAATAAAACGCCTAAACTAAAACAAAAAACAAACATTGCAAGCACTCCCAGCCAAGGATATGCAAAATAAGTTAGTCCATAATTATATCCCTGCAAATTAATCGGCAGATGCCAAATACTCCAGATAAGTCCAACTAATAAGTGTGTTTGAACTATTGAAAAACGCTTGCGTAGTGCTGGATAAAGATAACCACGCCACCCAATTTCCTCACCAATAGCAAACAGACTATTAAGAAAAGGCGCATACGTCAAAGCTGAAAATAGTTGTGCAAAAATAACGATCTGTATGGGAAGATTTATTTGAGGACTACCTGTTCTTCCCAGCATTTCTCGCAACATCTCAAAACCAAGACTAAACTGTTTGCTAAAGACGATGTAATACAGTCCTGCTCCTAAAAAACTCAATACCGCAGGCAACCAAAGCACTAATAAATAATAGCGCCAACATCCTTTGAGATTTGTTGAAAATTGAGCCTGTAATTTCATGTTTGCTGATCTCATTTTCTTTAAGATAAAAAAAGCAAAAGCTGGCATCCACATGGCAAGAATAGTTCCAGCCTGAGCGATAGGCTCGCCAAGCTTGACATTAGCTAACCATAGCCCAATCCAAATCAACCAAGCTAAGCTATAAGATAAAAAAATAAAAGTAAGCATATCCGTTTTCTTCGACATTTAAGTTACACTTTCTATTTAGATAATCTTCTAAATAGAATTATACTCTTTCTTTTAAAAAACACAAGACCTATTTAGACTTTTTTCTAAATAGTTTTAAAAAAGAAAGAGGGCAGGACAAAATCAATAACTTAAAGAGTTGGATTTTGTCATTCCGCTCCGCAGCAGCAATGATTAGCTCCAGTAGTCCGAGGAGCTGTTGAAGGCTACAAATACAGCTAACGAGAGCAGCGTCAATAAACTTGATTAAAACTTTGTTATTGCTTTCTACGAAAGATCTATTTATCACCTGCCCTATTTTTTGAGTAAACCACACTAAACTGCGTTTTACAAACAATATTATTATAAAAACATTTTCCCAAATCTCTTTTACAAAATCAAAGATACTATCAAAACAAGAAGAACAGTAAGAATAGAAAGTGTCACAGCCAGACTTACCCAAAAACCAGCTGTGTTCCTTGGATTGTTCCCAATTCCCACACCGATTTCTTTAGGTATCCAAAATGGTTCAGTAGAAGATTGCTTTCCCTTCAAACGAAGTAACCTAATCAGGTACCAAATAAAGAATATGAATAAAACAATATGTAACAATAGTCCTCCCATTATATCTCCTTTCACCAGTATTATACACTTTACTCTCCTTTTTACAACCTCAAACTCGCCGAGTCAGTCATTTTTTGATACAATAGAAAAAAATGAATCTAGAAAAGGTATCTATATGAAACTCATTTCTTGGAATATTGACTCTCTCAATGCAGCTTTGACCAGTGACTCCGCACGCGCGCAATTGTCACAAGCTGTTTTACAGACTTTAGTAGGATTAGACGCTGATATTATCGCCATTCAAGAGACTAAATTATCTGCTAACGGACCAACTAAAAAACATCTAAAAGTTTTGGATGAATTATTCCCACATTATGAAACTACATGGCGCTCTTCTATAGAACCTGCACGTAAAGGTTATGCAGGAACTATGTTTTTATACAAAGAGAATCTATCTCCAAAAATAACCTTCCCAGAAATCGGTGCACCTTCTACTATGGATGCCGAAGGGCGTATTATTACCCTTGAGTTTGAAAAATTCTTTGTCACACAAGTCTACACTCCCAATGCAGGTGATGGTTTAAAACGTTTAGAAGAACGACAAATCTGGGACAAAAAATATGCTGACTATCTAACAGCTTTAGACATAGAAAAACCTGTCCTTGCGACAGGGGACTACAATGTAGCCCACAATGAGATTGACCTCGCTCATCCTTCTAGCAACCGTCGCTCACCTGGATTTACAGATGAAGAACGATCCGGATTTACCAATCTGTTAAATCGTGGTTTTACGGATACTTTCCGTTACATTCACGGCGATATTCCAAATGTTTATAGCTGGTGGGCACAACGCAGCAAGACCAGCAAAATCAATAACAGTGGCTGGAGAATTGATTACTGGCTGACTAGCAATCGAATTGCAGATAAAGTAACCAAGTCAGAAATGATTGACTCAGGTACAAGGCAAGACCACACACCAATTGTATTGGAAATTGAGTTATAAAAAAAGAGGTTTCTCCTCTTTTTTTCAATCAAAATGATACAGTTGTGGATACTGGTCACATTCAGGATTTCTTGGGTGGCAAATTTCACGACCAAAGCAAATCATAGCTTGGTGAGCTGGAAGCCATTCATTTTTGGGCAGAACTTCCATCACACGTTGTTCGACTTCTAAAGGACTAGCGGACTTTTTAACAATATCATGGTGTTTGCAAATCCGCTCCACATGGGTATCCACCGCAAAAGCTGGAATACCAAAGCCAACACTCATGACCACATTGGCTGTTTTGCGTCCCACACCCGCAAGACTTTCCAATTCTTTTCGTGTATGTGGGACTTGACCGCCAAAGTCATCTAGCAACTGCTGAGCACATTTTTTCAAAAACTTAGCCTTATTGCGATAAAGCCCCAGACGAGCAATATAGCTGGCAATTTCGCTTTCTGAAGCCGCCGCCATTTCCTGTGGAGTTGGATAGGCTTTAAAAAGGGCTGGTGTGACTGTGTTGACTGCTGCATCGGTCGTTTGAGCTGACAGCATGACTGCGACTAACAATTCAAAATGATTGGTAAAATTCAAGCTAGGTTTTGCATCTGGAAATAGGGCGATGATTTCCTCAATTACCTTTCGCGCACGTTTTTTTGATAAAACCATTTTTTCTCTTTTCGTTTTTTACTAATATTCAATGAAAATCAAACAGTCTCACAGACTGTTTAGCAACCTTGCAAGGTGAGACTATACAAAATATCTGACGGAATATGTTGTATCGAATGATTAAATCAAAAGAGCGACGATTAACATTTTCAAATTTTAGTTCTATCTCACTCCCAAGCTAACAAGGTTTGAAGAAATTTTCTCAGTGTATAAAAACATTATAACACGAACAGCAATGATACCAAAATAGAGAGCTTAAAAAGAAGTGAGACGACAAAATGGATTTCTTTAAAATCGCAATTGTTGCCTCACTTCTTTTTTATTTACAAATCTAATATTGCATATTCTATGCGGTATCCTATTTGCAGGATTTTTCCGTCTTTTTCTAAGATTGGTCGTTTGATGAGCATGCCATCGGTTGCTAAAAGCTCTGCAGCTTCTTCGTCGGACAATCCTGATAGTTTATCTTTCAAACCTAGCTCACGATATTTGAGCCCGCTAGTGTTGAAGAAAGATTTGATGTTTAAATCAGAATTTTCCATCCAAGTTAAAATTTCCTCTTTACTCGGTGTTTCCTTGACAATATCTACTGCTTCAAAGTCCAAACCCAACTGGCTTAATTCAGCCTTGGCTTTGCGACAGGTCGAACATTTTGGATATTCAATAAATCGTAACATATCATTTTCTCCATTTGTATCATTTATCTAAAGCTTTCTCGCTAAGCTCTACGCCTTCATGCTTCAGCAACCACATTTTCTTGTCTAATCCCCCAGCATAACCGGTTAATTGCCCTTGACTTCCCAGAACTCGATGACAGGGAACGATGATAGAAAAGGGATTTCTGCCCACAGCGCCACCAACAGCCTGCGCCGAGTGAATATCTAACTCCTTTGCTATCTGACCATACGTGACCGTTCTCCCATAAGGAATAGTTTGCAAATAAGCCCAGACCCGTTGTTGAAAATCCGTCCCAACAGGAGCCAAAACAAGACTCGAAAAGTCTGGATACTTTCCGCTAAAATAATCATCTAGCAAAAGACGAGTTCTTTTCAGAATATCATTTTCTACTGGCATCGTGGCTTTCTCTAAACCACGCTCAAAATATTTCTGCTTGAAAAACCAAGCTCCAACAAGCCCTGTCTCATCAGCAACCAAAGACATTTCTCCTAAAGGGGAAATATAAATTTGTTTATAAAAAGTCATTTTTACTCACTGACTTGCTCATGATAACGAGCATATAATTCACTCTTATTCCAGCCGTATTTTTTCGCTACTTCTTTGATAGCTTGATTTTTCTTTGCTCCTGCTGCTACTAGAAGATCAACCTCTACCAACAAATCCGCTTCTGACTGTTCAATCTCTTCTTCCTTAAAACCTTCTACGATTAACAAACATTCACCTTTTAGTGGATTTTCCGTAATAAAGCCAGTCACTTCCGAAATCAAGCCGCGCTGGTATTCTTCATAAATCTTAGTTAATTCCCGTACTAGTACTACAGAACGATCCCCATAGATACTGAGCATATTTTCTAAAGTGGCTTTGACCCGATGAGGAGATTCGTAAAAAATCTGTGTCTCTGGATAGGCTTTTTTATTAGAAAAAAACTCTTTTTGCTGACCAGCCTTGCGTGGCAAAAATCCATAAAAAATATGAGGTTGTGGAGCTAAGCCACTAGCTATCAAAGCTGAAATGCCTGCGCTGGGACCAGGCACAGTCACTACTGCGATTTCCTCAGCAATAGCAGCTTTAACTAAATCATGCCCCGGATCCGAAATACTAGGCAAGCCGGCATCCGAAACCTGAGCAATATTCTGCCCGCTTTTCAGCAAACGAATCAAATCAGGGATTTTTTCTTTGGCATTATGCTCGTGAAAGCTAATCTGCTTCGTAGTAATACCAAAATGCTTGAGCAACAAACCAGTATTTCTGGTATCTTCTGCTGCAATGAAATCGACTTCTTTCAGAGTATTCACCATACGGATGCTCATATCGTCCATATTCCCAATCGGAGTAGCCACCAGATAGAGCTTCCCATAAGGAGACTGACCTTTAAAACTTTTTTGAATCTGCATGCTTACTCCCTAAACAGCAACTCGTCACAAAACATGCATTCTGCATCATTTTCACGGCGTTGACCATAAAAATCCGTACAGACATGAAAACCGTCTTCGTATAATTTACGCAGATTATCGCGATTTCTTTTTGTTTTTGGTGTTGTTGTATGCTCCACTTGGCCCAATCGCTCTCGTAATTTATCATTTTCCAAACGAAGCGCTACGTTTTCTTCTACTACGCCTTTCAGATTTTTCTTAATTGCCTCTACTTCTGCCAAAGTCACAAGCAGATTTTGAGAAAATTCATCAAGAGCATCAAATAATTCTTTTTTATTCATCCTCACTACCATTTTCCTGTGCCAACGTAGCACATCATTCTCTTTCTTGTAACACCATATATTCTAGTGCATTTTGAAAACTAACATTTGCTTGCCACATTTTCCTCGCTGTAAATATACCGTCTAAGTAATAGCGTCCACACTCTGTTTCCATCTCTTTAGCAAATAAAATTTCCAGCACCTTCAAAGCCTGTCCTTGCTTTTCCTTATCATCAGCCAGACTAGCTAACTTCGCAACCTGCAAATAGGCGATTGCTTTTTGATTCAAGCAAAAAGATACAAGACATTCACATTCATTAACTAGTTCAAAAAATGATGAACTAGCTGCCAAACGCATAGCTTCTTCTTCCGTCTGACTGTAAACTGTCAACAATTCTGCTTGCATCTTCATCACTCCAGCTTGTTCTAATTCCTCAAACAAATATGCTTTATTTTTCGGAAAATAAAATCGCTGCGCTCGACTTTTAATGGTCGGCAAAATAAGGTTTTCATCTGCCGTCAGTAAAAAAATATACACTTCACTTTGCGGCTCTTCAATCACTTTCAGCAGTGAATTAGCCGCATTGACATGCATTTTTTCTGCGTCACAAATGATAAAAACTTGCTTGTTGCTCTCAAATCCAGACTGCGAAAAATTGCGTACCAATTCTCTGACTCGCTCTGTCTTTATAATATTATTGATTGGTCGAACAACCGTCACATCTGAAAAATCCTCTGCCTCAATCAAGCAGCAATTTCGACATTCACCACAGGGTAAGACACCATTTTTATTGGTACAAAATAAACTCTGTGCTAAACATTGAGCCATCTCAAAACTACCGCAAGCTCCTGTAAACAAATAAGCATGATTCAGCCGATGTTGCTGTAAAATGTGCTCAAAACGCTCAAACAAAACTGGCTGCAACTGAGCTAATTCTTCTATTTTCATCTTAAACTCTCAACTCGTTCTGCCAATACTGCTAAAGTATCTGCGACGACCTTTTCTAATGGCTGACTGGCATCAATCTTTCTCACACGATTTGGCTCTTTTTCAAGAATAGACAAATATCCCTCACGCACGCGCTGGTGCCATTCCACACTTTCACGATCCAAACGGTCCGCACCACGCTCTTTGCTCTTAGCAATACGAGCCAAGCCCTCCTCTGCTTCAATATCAAAATAAAGGGTCAAATCTGGCTTCAAACCGTCGGTCGCAAAATCATTCAGCCAATCAATATCAGCCACCTTCAGACCTCGACCAAAACCTTGATACGCCACCGAACTATCAATAAAGCGATCCACCAGCACCATTTCACCACGATCTAAAGCAGGCAAAATACGTTCCACCAAATGTTGCCTGCGACTGGCAATATAAAGGAGCAATTCCGTTTTTTCATCGATTTCCGTATGCTTCGGATCTAAAACAACATCGCGAATCTTCTCCGCAACTGCCACTCCACCAGGCTCACGCGTTGTGACAAACGCCTGCCCTTTTGCTTCTAAAATGGGAATCAAAGCTTCTAAAACACTTGATTTTCCTGCACCATCTGGTCCCTCTAAAGAGATGAACATTCCTTTTGACATACTAACTCATTTCTTCCTTTTTCTCCTTTCTATTTTAACAAAAAACTCCAGAAAAATCATTGTCAGAAAAAGTTTAAAAAAATTTTTTCAAAATGATACATAAGTTTTCAAGATTTGATACAATAGAATGTACAGAAATTATTAGGAGGTTATCATGTCTAAGTTTAAAAACTATCTAACGATTGTTCTAGGAGCTGGAATTTTTGCTTTTGCAATCAATTATCTGATTATTCCGAATCATTTGTATGAGGGAGGCGCAACTGGTGTGACCCTCATTACATACTATCTTTTTAAGATTCCTGTTTCACTGATGAATCTCATCATCAACATTCCTCTTTTCATTATTGCTTGGAAAATTTTTGGATCGCGGCTTTTGTACTCTAGCATCTTAGGAACCTTTGCCGTTTCTGCTTGGCTGGCGGTCTTTGAAAAAATCCCTTTCGTGATTAACCTTGAAGGCGACCTCGTGATTGTGACGCTTCTGACAGGGATTATTGCTGGTGTTGGACTAGGAATTGTTTTCAATGCCGGTGGTACGACTGGCGGTACCGATATTATTGCTCGAATCGCTAACAAGTATACGAATATCTCCATGGGAAAATTGATGTTTACTGTAGACTTCTGCGTCCTTATTTTCGTTATACTTGTTTTTAAAGATGTTCGCCTAGTGACTTATACCTTGATTTTTGTCTTTATCGCTTCACGAGTGATTGACTTGATTGGTGAAGGCGGTTATGCCGGCAAGGGCTTCATGGTTATTACTAGCCGCCCAGAAGAATTGGCAAAGAAAATTGATGAAGATCTCGGTCGTGGAATTACTTTCATCAATGGACAAGGCTACTACAGCGAGAATGATTTGAAACTCATTTACTGCGTCGTTGGACGAAACGAAATGCAATCCATGAAAAAAGTTATTCATAGCGTCGATCCACATGCCTTTATTACCATTACAGATGCCCATGAAATCCTTGGTGAAGGCTTTACCTTAGATGTCAATAAGCAACCGATTCAGAAATAATCTTGCTCCCATTATAAAAAAACGCATGAACACAGTTAAATGAACTGCTCTCATGCGTTATTTGTTGTCTTATAATGCTTTTGCTGAAGTACGGGTAATGTTTTCTACCTGAATGCCTTTGTCTTCAAATTTCGCTTTTAAAGCCGGCAAATCCACATTACCATCAATTTGAACTTCAATGATAACTTTGCCATCTTTGCGTGGAATATTAACAGCGTTAGAGATATTGAGATTTTCTTCGACAATCAAATGCACAATCTTCTCCAACACGCCGACTTCATCTTCTGTAATGAAACGCACGCGAATGCCTTCTTCACCATAGCCAGCAATTTCAAGAAAGGCTCTGAAAACATCACGATCTGTAATGACGCCGTATACTTGCTGATTGTCCACCACTGGCAAAATGCCAATTTTATTTTTCAACATCAAGTAAGTAGCATCTTCCAAACTAGCAAATTGTGACACCGTCACCACATCACGAATCATGACGTCTTTAATCTTTGTCTTGTTTAGCAAATAATTCATCTCGTAAATGGATAAGCTCGTTGCTTTTGAAGGGCTTGCTTCGGCAATCGTTCCTTCAGTCACCAAACCAACCAATTGGTCATTTTCAATAACAGGAAGCCGGTGTAATCCCTGCTCACGCATAATATCCGCCGCATGCGCTACTGTCGTGTCTGGGCTAATATACACCACTTTTCGCGTCATAAAATCTTTAACTGCCATGGAAATCTCCTTTATCTCTGATTTTTCAGTTCTATTATACTGTATTTTCTAGTTTATTTCAAACGCTTTCAAGGTACTTGCTTATGTTTTCAAGAATACTATTAGTGAATAAAAAAGAAGTAGAAAACCACTTCTTTCTCCTTTTTCACCCACCAAGATAAGCCTTGCGGACTTCATCGGAAGCGAGCAATTCTTTTCCTGTGCCAGACAACACGATGTTTCCTGTTTCTAAAACGTAGCCACGGTCGGCAATTGAGAGGGCTTTATTGGCATTTTGCTCGATCAATAGAACAGTTGTGCCTTGCTTTTGAATATCTTGAATAATATCAAAAATTTCTTGAATGAAGAGAGGAGCTAGCCCCATTGAAGGCTCATCCAAAAGTAGGAGTTTTGGAGTAGACATAAGTGCTCTCCCCATAGCAAGCATCTGCTGCTCACCTCCAGAAAGAGTTGCAGCGTCTTGATTTTTACGTTCCTCTAAACGCGGAAAGCGTGAGAAGACTTTTTTTAGATTCGCTTGATTTTCATCACGATTTGTCTTTAAGAAAGCACCCATTTCTAGGTTTTCCAAAACAGTCAGGCCTGGGAAAACATGGCGTCCTTCGGGTACCTGAGAAAGCCCTGCTGCTACAATTTTCTGAGCAGGAACTTTTTGAATTTCATTTCCTAGAAACTCAATTTTTCCTGCACTTGGACGAACCAGTCCTGAAATGGTCCGAAGAATCGTGGTTTTTCCGGCACCATTGGCACCGATGAGAGAAACAACTTCGCCCTCATTGACTTCAAAGCTGACATCTCGGACAGCCTGAATCATGCCATAATGGACAGAAAGATTTTCAACTTTTAGCATAGACATTAGGCTTAACCTCCCAGATAGGCTTCGATAACACGCTTATCATTTTTGATCTCGTCAGGAGTTCCGTGTGCGATCAAACGACCATACTCCAATACATAAATTCGCTCCGTCACTTCCATGACTAAACTCATGTCATGCTCAATCAGCATAATTGTAATCTGAAATTCATTTTTTATGCGACGAATTAACTCTGTCAATTCTGCTGTTTCTTGTGGATTCATTCCCGCAGCAGGCTCATCAAGAAAGAGAATTTTTGGTTCTGTTGCTAGAGCACGCACAATTTCCAAACGACGTTGTTGACCGTAAGCTAAATTCTTAGCAAGTGTTTCTGCTTCACCGTCTAGGTCAAAGATTTTTAGTAATTCCAGAGCCTTCTCACGCAATTCTGCTTCATTTTTATAGAAAGCTGGCAAACGAAAGAAGCTAGCAAAAACATGTGCTTTGTGGTGATTTCCCAAAGCAATCAAGACATTCTCTAAGACTGTCAAATCTTTAAACAAGCGAATATTTTGGAATGTTCGACTGAGCCCTAAAGAAGCAATCTTATAAGGAGCCTTGCCATTGAGCAAATGCCCATCCAAGGTCACGCTTCCTTCACTTGGCTCATAAACACCGGTCAGTAAATTAAATAAAGTTGTTTTTCCTGCACCATTTGGACCAATGAGACCGACTAATTCCCCATCATTCAGCTCCAAGGTTACATCACCAACAGCAGTCAACCCACCGAAATTTTTTGTTAGATTTTTTACATCAAGAAGCGCCATTAGTTGACCTCCTTATCTTTTTTAAAGAAGCGTGAGAGGCTTAATTCCCATGTACCAAGAAGTCCTCCTGGACGGAAAATCATCACCAAAATTAAAGCAAGAGAGTAGATAATCATCCGAATACTTGCTACATTTTGAAGTACCATGTTTAAAATTCCCAAGACAATCGCTGCAACAATGGTTCCTGTCATGGAACCCAAGCCACCAAATACCACGATAATCAAGACATTGATGCTATTGATAAAAGTATAATCTTTCGGCACAACAGAGCCGATAAATCCTGCTTGGAGTGAGCCTGCGATACTAGCTGTCATCGCCCCAAAAACAAAAGCAATGACTTTGATTTTAGTGGTATTAACCCCTACAGATTCTGCTGCAATTTCATCTTCACGAACTGACAAGGTTGCTCGTCCAATCGGGCTGCGCAAGAAATTGATGGTTAAAATGGTTGTGATAACTACAAAGAAATACACCATTTGCCAATTGGTAAAGGCAGGAATACCCAATATACCCGCAGCTCCATTGGTCAAATCACCACCGTTAATGATTAAAATGCGAATGATTTCAGAGACTCCAAGCGTTGCAATCGCCAAATAATCACCTTTCAAGCGAAGAGTAGGAATCCCGACAACCAAAGCCACTGCTCCTGCAATCAATGCTCCTAACACCATAGCCGCAAAAAAGGCAGGATAAGTAGCTGTTCTCGAACCAATAATTGCAGCCGCATAAGCACCAATTGCCATAAAACCAGCATGTCCCAGAGAAAATTGACCTGAGAAACCGACAATCAAATTCAAACCTACTGCTAAAATAATGTTAATGCCGATTTGTTGTAAGATTTGTAAGTAAAAATCATTCAAAACTCCAGCGCTGACAAGTAAGGCAATCAAACCATACCCTGCAAGAAGGAGCACAAACCATAAAATATTTACTTTTACATTCTTTTTCATAGTCTATACCTTCTCTTTCACATTCTTACCAAGAATTCCTGCAGGACGAACAAGCAAGATTAAGATTAAAATACCATACACAATCGCATCACGGAAATCTGACATACCAAAAGCTGTCGCAAAAGTTTCTAATAGACCAATAACAAAGCCTCCCAATGCTGCTCCTGGGATAATACCAATCCCACCAAGTACTGCAGCGACAAACGATTTCAACCCTGGTGTCATTCCCATCAAAGGCTCAAGGGAATTATAATAAAGCGCGATGAGTACACCTGCTGCTCCTGCCAAAGCAGAACCTAAAGCAAAAGTGAAACTAATTGTACGATTGACATTGATTCCCATTAACTGCGCCGCATCACTATCGACCGAAACTGCCCTCATCGCTTTCCCCATTTTGGTCTTTTGAACAATGACTTGCAATAACACCATCAAGATTAAGGAAATGACCAAAATCATCAGTTGGATATTGGTGAGACTAATCGGTCCAAAATTATAACGAACCGTTTCAATCACTTGCGGGAACGAACGAGTATTGGCTCCCACAAAATAGACCATCACATATTCCAAGAAAAATGAAACACCAATCGCAGTAATCAAAGCTGCAATCCGAGTTGAATTTCTCAATGGACGATAAGCCAGAAACTCGACCAGCACACCTAAAGCTGCTGTCCCAACCATCGCCAAAATCAAGGCAAGGAAAAAATTAAGATGAAGATAGTTAATCAGGAAATAGCCCATAAAAGCGCCCATCATATAAATGTCTCCATGAGCGAAGTTGATGAGTTTGATAATTCCATAAACCATGGTATAACCGAGAGCGAGCAAAGCATAGACACTCCCCAGAATCAGACCATTAACAAGTTGTTGGAGCATGGCCACCACACTTTCTAATTATAGTTATAGAAGAAAGAACTATGTGATTTTTCACATTTTCTTATCTATCGTGAAAAAAGAGCGAGTCAAGTCATCATTTCAAAAAAATTGATTTTTCTCACTCATCTATTCTAAGTTTGAGCAAATGAGACCGTTAAACCTTTTAAGTCTCACTTCACAGTTGATTACTTTTCAACAGCTTAAAACATATCTAACAATCAATCACTAGGTATTACAAACCATAATAAAAAATATTCTTAAGACTAAGACTTTTGTCCCGCCTCTTTTCTTTTAGCCCGTATAAAGAGAAGTAACTATCTACGATGTTCACCATAAATAGTTACTCTTTTATACACTATAAAATATATTTTAAGCAATTTCTTGAGAAGGATTATGGCTTAACCGTTTCAGCTGCTGTGACCTTTCCATTGTTCATGGTCATCATAAAGGCTGTTTTAACAGTATTATGATTCTTGTCAAAGCTAGTATCACCTGTTACACCTTCAAAATTCTTTGTCTTAGCAAAATTGTCTTTGATATCAACAGATGTTTTAGCACCCTTAGCAGCATTGGCAACAAGATAAACAGAGTCGTATGCTAGCGCTGCAAATGTTGAAGGTTCTTCATTGTTGTATTTCGCTTTGTAAGCTTCAAGGAATTTCTTTGCTTTATCTGAGACATCAACTGTTGAAGAGAAGCCTGAGATATAGTAGATATTTGAAGCTTTAGCTGGTGTTGCTTGTTGGACAAATTCTTCGCCATTAAAGCCGTCACCACCAACGATTGGCTTATCAATGCCCATACCACGCGCTTGGTTTACAATTTTACCAGCTTCTGTATAATATCCAGGTACGATAATGGCATCAAAATCTTTGCCTTTCATTTTGGTAAGAGCTGCTTGGAAATCAGTATCACCAGCGACAAACTTTTCATCTGCAACAATCTCACCTTTGTAGGCATTACGGAAAGCTTTTGCAACACCTTTAGCATAGTCACTTGAGTTATCTGTATAAAGTACAACTTTTTTCGCTTTTAACTTTTCTGTAACATATTTAGAAATGATTTTCCCTTGGAAACTGTCTTGGAAAGTTCCGATGAATAAGTATTCTTGATTTTTCGTCAAACCGTCTTGTGTCGCACTAGGAGAAATCAAAGGGACACCTGCTTTTGTCGCATTGGGAACTGCCGCTGCTGTTGCACCAGAAGTTGCAGGTCCTACGACTGCATTTACTTTTGATTGGGTTACCAAGTTAGTCGTGACAGAAGCTGCTTCTGCTGTTTCAGATTTATTATCCTTGTCAACAACTTCAAGTTTCTTGCCGTCAACACCACCGGCTTTGTTGATTTCATCAACAGCCAGTTGGGCACCTTTTTGTTCAGCTGTCCCGTATGCTGCTGTTGCACCAGTTTCTTCAAAGTTGAATCCAATTTTAATGGTCTTGTCAGCAACTTTTGTACCAGTTGCATTGGAACCACCTGACTTTACTTCCCCACAAGCGGCAAGAAGGGCAACGCTTGCAAGAGCAACAAATGATAGAGCAAATTTTTTCTTCATATTCTTATCTCCTCGTTCCGAAATGATATGTTAAGAATATACCGAATTATCTGACAATTGTCAAGCGGTAAATGAGATTTTTTTATATGTTTACGTTTTCTTTATCTCTAAACAGACTTCCAACAAAGTCTGTGTCTAATTCTTGAATATGGCAGACTCGTACTTGTTTGACATATTTTTCTTTAGATAGTTTCTCAACAATACGATCTACTTGCACAGTATCTACATACAGCTGGAGGTAACGATGATTTTTAGAATGATAGACAATGTCCCCAATAGCTTCTATTTTTTTCACATCTCGATTATAATATAAATACACAATTATCCCTGTGCGTTCTTCTTTTTTAAACATGAATTTTCTTTCTAATTTATTTTTATCATTTATAAGTATATCAAAAAAATGCCCATCAGAGGACATTTTTCATACAGTAATAAACAAATGGATTAGTTTAATTTATTATTTGCCATAATTTCATCAATGAAACCATAATCCAAGGTTTCTTGAGCGCTCATCCAATAATCGCGTTCTGCGTCTTTATGTACTTGCTTAATGGTTTTCCCTGAATTATCCGCAAGGATTTTCTCCAAGTTATTCCGAGTTTTCAGCAAATGCTCAGCTGCAATCGCCATATCGGTTTGTTGCGTACCGCTACCAGTTCCGCCCATTGGTTGGTGAATCAAGTATTCTGCATTCGGCAACATGAAGCGTTTGCCTTTAGCACCGCTTGAAGCGATAATAGTTCCCATGGAAGCAGCCATCCCCATGACAATTGTTTGGACATCTGACTTGATGAAGTTCATGGTATCAACAATCGCTAGACCAGCCGATACAGAACCTCCTGGTGTATTGATATAAAGATAAATATCCTTTGTACTATCTTGAGCATCTAGGAAAAGCAGTTGGGCAATAATAGAATTGGCCATGTTGTCTTCAACTGCTCCAGTTAGCATAATAATGCGATCTTTTAAAAGACGCGAGTAAATATCGTAGGAACGTTCTCCACGGCTTGTTTGTTCAATAACTACAGGAATCATTGTATTCTCCTTTTCATCTGATATTTTAATCTGATCAACAATTCTTAGTGAGATTTTTCAAATATGAGACTATTATAGCCTTTTGGTCAAAAAAGGTCAAACATAAAACTCATTATTTTGTACCGAAAAGACGATCTCCTGCATCTCCCAATCCTGGAACGATATAGCCGTTTTCATTCAAGTGATCATCGAGGGCCGCTGTAAAGATTTCTACGTCTGGGTGAGCTTCTTGTAAAGCTTTCACACCTTCTGGCGCTGAAACAAGGCATACAAATTTAATATTGTGTGCTCCGCGTTTTTTCAATGAATCAATGGCTAAAATAGCTGAACCACCTGTCGCCAGCATTGGATCTACCACAAAGATTTGACGTTGGCTAATGTCTTCTGGTAACTTCACGAGGTACTCAACTGGTTTTAGGGTTTCTTCGTCGCGATACATACCAATATGTCCAACTTTAGCAGCTGGCACAAGGCTCAAAAGACCGTCCACCATACCGATACCTGCACGTAAGATTGGGACAATGGCTAATTTTTTACCAGCCAATTGTTTTTGAACCGTCTTTGTAATCGGCGTTTCAATTTCCACATCTTCTAATGGTAAGTCACGTAAAACTTCATAGCCCATCAGCATAGCAATTTCATTTACTAACTCACGAAAAGCCTTAGTAGAGGTATCCGTACGACGTAAGATAGACAATTTATGCTGAATGAGCGGATGTGCGATCACTTGAAATTTTTCCATGATTGGTTTTCCTTCTTTCAATTTATTCTTCTTATTATATCAAAAAAACATAAAAAAGGCTCGTGACAAACAAGCCTTTTCAAAGATTGTCAATTGTTTACAACCATTCATGGTATTTCTTAATATAAAGATGCTTCACAAACGTAACACTTGCCATATATAAAATCATGACAAGGATTAAGAATAAGAAATAAGTACCATTTAATGGAGCGACTTTTAAGAGAGCTGCAAAAGGACCGTAGGGCAATAAGGTTACAAAGAAGACGGCTGCTAGGGTCGTCATGACTACAGACAAAGCCGGTCTGCTTTGAATAAATGGCAATTTGGGTGAGCGCAACATGTAAATAACCATCGTTTGTGTCCACATGGACTCAATAAACCAGCCTGTTTGGAAAATAGTAATGAACTCGCTAGACATCCCATGATGATAAACAGAGCCAGTCATCATCGGTGCAACGATAAAGAACAAAATCAAGAAGGTCATACAGTCAAAAATAGAACTGATTGGACCAATCCAAGCCATGAAACGAGTAATGGATTTTGCACTCCAAATGCGCGGTTTTTGTAAAAATTCACAGTCGACATTGTCAAACGGCAAAGCGATACAAGAAATGTCATACACCAAATTTAGCACAATCAGATGAATCGGTGCCATAGGCAAAAATGGTAGGAAAATACTTGAAATCAACAAGGAAAAGATGTTCCCGAAGTTGGAACTGACTGTCATCTTGATATATTTGGTCATATTAGCATAGACTTTGCGACCTTCCACCAAGCCTTTTTCAAGCACCAACAAGTCCTTATCTAATAGGATAACATCAGCTGTTTCTTTAGCAATATCGACAGCTGTATCAACTGAAATCCCTACATCAGCTACTTTCATAGAAGGTGCATCATTGATGCCATCTCCCATATAACCAACCTTGTGCCCATTTGCTTTCAGCTGCAAAATGATACGCGCTTTTTGGTCAGGAGATAATTTTGCAAAAACAGTTGTAGTTTCAACTACCTTGCTCAATTTTTCATCTGACATCGTTTCAATCACAGAGCCAAGTAGGATATGTTCTGCATCTAAACCAACTTTCTCACAGACCGCTTCTGTGACTTTTTCATTGTCACCTGTCAAAATTTTGGTGGCAACACCATATTCTGCTAAAGCCTTGATAGCAGGCGCCGCAGAAGGTTTTGGCGGGTCAAGAAAGGCAAGATACCCCGTCAAAATCATATCAGATTCATCTTCTACTGTGTATTCATAGTCAGCATCTAAGTCTGAGTGATAGCTGACGCCCAGTACGCGCAGTCCTTGTTCATTTAACTGTGCAACTTCTGCTAAAATTTCTTGACGAATTTCTTCCGTCAAAGGAAGGATTTTCCCTTTGTCTTCGACATAATTTGAAATGTCTAACATTTCTTCCAAAGCACCTTTTGTTACCATGCTAACGACATTTTCATCATCTCGAACCAGCACACTCATGCGGCGGCGTTCAAAATCAAAAGGCAATTCATCAATTTTCTTAAAAGTTTGGTCCAAGTTCCGAACGATTTCATGCTTTTCAGCTTCTTTTTCTGTCCGATTGATAATAGCACGATCCATTAGGTTTTTTAGCCCTGTTTGGTAATACGAATTAAGATAAGCCCTGCGAAGAACGGCTAAATCAAGCTCTCCATGAATATCCAGCGGATATTCCAAGACAATCTCATCTTGCGTCAATGTACCTGTTTTATCCGTGCAAAGGATATCAATCGCTCCCAAATCTTGAATGGCATTGAGTTTCTTGATGACAACTTTTTCTTTTGCCATAAGAATAGAACCCTTAGCCAAGCTTGCAGTGATGACCATAGGCAGCATTTCTGGTGTCAAACCAACACCGACACTAAGTGCAAATACACCAGCCTCCAACCAATCTCCGTCTGTCAGACCATTGATGAAAAAGACAACGGGCACAAGTACCAGCATGAGACGAATGAGCAGCCACGAAATACTGTTCATTTCCCGCTCAAATGAAGTTGGTTCGTCATACGTATTGAGCGTTTGCTCAATAGCACCCATCTTGGTATCGTCTCCAACGACCAGAACAAGAGCAATGGCACGACCAGAGATTACATTGGTTCCCATAAAGGCAAGTGCTTCAGACTCAAGCAAGCTATCTGTTTCTTTTGTCTCACATTTATCCAGCGCCATTTTTTCAACAGCATCACTTTCACCTGTCAAACCTGACTGTTGCACAAAGAAGTCGCGCGAATCTAAGATTAGCACATCTGCTGGTAGCATATCTCCTGCACTCAAGCGGATAATGTCTCCTACTACTAATTCTGTAATCGGAATTTCTTGCTCTTTTCCCTCACGGACGACTGTCACTGTATTGACAATCATACGTGAAAGATTGCTGGCTGCTTTGTCGCTCCGCAATTCTTGCACAAAGCGAATACTACCAGACAACAAGACAAGGACAACGATGATGATAAATGTCGTCGGGTCTTCTTGCCCTGGCTTTGCCAGCCAAACATTGGTCACCAAGGATACCAATGCAATGAGTAAGAGAATGACGGTAAAGGGATTGATAATGGATTCATAGATCTTTTTAAAAATTGAATCTTCTTGCCCTTTAGTCAATTCATTTTCGCCGTATATATCACGGTTTTCCTCAACTTGCTCTTCTGTCAGCCCTGCTCTGGAAGTGTTGAAAAAAGTCATCGTATCCAGTACAGACATGCGAAGAGCATCTGTTAATCTTTCTTTTGCTGTTTTCACTGATTTCTCCTCTATCTAAGACGCATCCAAGCAACAAAATAACTGCACACAGCTTTTTGCTCAGATATCGTTCATTTGCTAGAGTCGATTCCAAAGGGAGCATGAGGAATGCTCAGATATGGCAATCGACTGGTTTTCTGTTGACTCGGGTGATCATCATTTGCCATATTCCTCACTCCTTTCCCCTGCAGTTTCCTTTTAAAAAATCAGCTAAAAAACAATAAAATCCTACCATGAAAAACATGGCAGGACTGTATGTCTTGTGTTACCGTTCAAGCTTTAACTCCGTAGGGCGGTGAAATGACATTAGTCGAAACCTTAGCGATCTCAACTGCTAACCAACGCGTAGTGTCTCCACTACTTTGCGGTAGTCATCCGTATCCCTATGGTAGCCTCACCTACCGATTTTTCATACTAACTATACTCCACTTAAGAATGATTGTCAACCCCAAATGGCTGTTTCTGAAAATTTCTTTTCATTCTTATTGTGGCAAACAACGTACAATTCTCTTGCAAATCTCTTCTACTAAAGACTTAGGCGCTGCAATATTCAGCCTTGCATGAAGTTCGCCCTCACTTCCATAATCGCTTCCTCGATTGAGAATGACTTTGGCTTGGTCATGCAACAAAGTAAAAAGTTCATCATCTGTCAAACCATAGGCACTGAAATCAAGCCATATCAGATAGGTCCCTTGTGGTTTCATTACTTTTAAACGCGGAGCCTCTTTGGCAAAATACTCGACTGCAAATTGAATATTTTCTTCTAAAACAGCTTTTAGTGCCACTAACCAAGGTTTGCCATAACGATAGGCCGTTTCTGTCGCAATATAACCTAAACTTGACACTTCATGGTGGTTATTAACAAGTTGCTGGTGTTTAAACTGCGCACGTAATGAAGGATTTTCAATAACAGCATAGGAATTTTTAGTCCCTGCAATATTAAAGGTCTTGGTAGCACTAGACAGTATAATGGCAAATTCTTTAAAATCAGGTGAAATGGTATTAAAGGAAACATGCTCATGACCAAACAAGGTCAAATCTTGATGAATCTCATCTGATACCAAAATAACCTGGTGTTTTTGACAAAGATGACCGATTTTTTCCAAAACCTCCCTTTCCCAGACACGTCCTCCGGGATTGTGCGGATTGCAAAGAAGATACAATTTCACATTATTTTCGACAATCTCTTTTTCCAATTGTTCGAAATCAATTTGAAACAGACCATTTTCTTCTTTGAGAGAATTAGATACTAATTTTCGATTGTTTAAGCGAACGCTACGAGCAAAAGGTGGATAGACAGGAGAATT
Organism: Streptococcus sp. HMSC034E12; assembly: GCF_001835915.1. Classification (NCBI taxonomy): domain Bacteria; kingdom Bacillati; phylum Bacillota; class Bacilli; order Lactobacillales; family Streptococcaceae; genus Streptococcus; species Streptococcus sp. HMSC034E12. The sequence continues at coordinate 3,675 of NZ_KV826482.1, read as the reverse complement.
GATTAGAACAGCTTCCCCTTCTTTGGTAAAGGCTTGAATCGCAAGGGAAATAGCTGGCACAACACCTTCTACAAAAACAATATCTTCCTTATCAAACGAATACTGATGTTCGCTCTTTTCCCAATCCAGCACCGCTTGGAGCAGCTCATCACTCGCATAAGTATAGCCATAAACCAACTGCTCTGCATAGTCATGAATCGCATTTTTCACTTCCGGCATAACCTCAAAATCCATATCTGCAATCCATGCTGGCAGCAATTGAGGATCTGTCTCTGTCTCTTTCCACTTATAAGTGTGGTGAGATAAGCGATTCGGTGCTGTTTGAAAATTGTATTTGCTCATATTATACCTCCAAAGCAAATTTTAAATCTGTTATCAAATCTTGACTATCCTCAATCCCAATGGACAATCGCAACAAGTCATCCGTTAAGCCATAGGATTTCCGCACGTCAGCTGGAATATCTGCGTGTGTCTGAGTCGCAGGATAGGTAATCAAGCTTTCGACACCACCCAAGCTTTCTGCAAAAGTAAAGACTTTTAGCGTATTTAGCAGCTGTGGAATAACTGCTTCATCCTTTACTTTAAAGGAAACCATGCCACCCTTTCCTGGATAGAGAACCTCTTTTACTGCTGGCGAATCTTTCAAGAAAGCTGCTACAGCTTGCGCATTTTTTGTCGAACGCTCCATACGCAAAAACAAGGTTTTCAAACCTCGAAGCAAGAGATAACTATCAAATGGAGATAAAACAGCTCCTGTTGTATTGAGATTGTAGAATAGATTCTCATAAATCTCTTTATCACTCGTCATAAGAGCACCAGCCAGAACGTCATTATGTCCTCCTAAGTACTTAGTTTCCGAATGTAGCACAAGATCCGCTCCATTTTCCAAAGGGCGTTGATAGATTGGAGTATAAAACGTATTATCTACAATAACCTTTGTACCTTTTGCATGAGCTTTTTCTGCAATAGCCGCAATATCAAACTTAAGCATTAAAGGATTGGTCGGGGTTTCCAGATACACCACATCTATATCCTCTGTTAAAGCAGCAAGCAATTCTTCTTCCGTATTTGCATATGTAAAGTGAAAGCGCCCTTCTTGCTAGACTTGATGAAACCAGCGAAAAGAGCCGCCATAAAGGTCACGAACCGCCAGAACCTTGCTCCCAACTGGAAAAACACTAAAGGCCAAAACAATGGCGCTCATTCCTGAGCTAGTGGCTAATGCATAATCCGCATGCTCAATGGCTGCTAACGCCTTTTCCAAGCTGCTTCGCGTTGGGTTTTTCGTGCGCGTATAGTCATAACCTGTAGATTTTCCAAATTCTGGATGCTGATAGGTCGTTGAAAAATGCAAAGGAGTTGTCAAGTCACCTGTTGCTTCATCCGTTTTAATACCAGCATGAGCTAAAATCGTGTCTAATTGTAACTTTTTATCCATAATAAATAACCTCCATAAGATAAGCGCGGAATCAAGCAATTCTTATATTTCTAAGTGATTCTATTGTATCATCTTACGAAAGCACTGTGTTTTGTTCTTTTCAAGAGCCAGATATAGTTTTAAACTATACTGACTATTCAAAAGATTATAGAACTTGATTGCAAGAATAGCTATTTTCATTATAGCTTAATTTTTATAAATTTTCTACAATATTAAAAAGCCTTTCGGCCTTTTAATGAATATGAAATTTTTGACGTAAGGTTTGAGCTTTCTCACCAATAAAACGGTCTAACAAACGGACTCGCAAAGCCATTGCTCCATAAATAGCCATGCCCAAGCCACCGATGATAACCAAATAAAGCATACTAGAAATGCGTCCACTTGGATGAAAGACAAAGCCAAGTACGACTTCTACAATGGCAATCAAAAGAGCCATGACTGTCGTTAAAATCCCAATCAACAAACTCCGTTTGAAGAGAATGATTTGATTGAGTCCAGTTACTTGACGAATGTGTTGGTACATCAGAATGATTGGGACGATGAGTCCAATTGTTGTTGCCAGAAGCGGTCCATAGGCTCTAAACAGATAAATAAATGGAATTTGCAAAATGAGCTTAACAAGAACTCCGTAACCAAAATAGAAAATTGCTTTACGATTTTGAAAAAGCGCCTGAATCATTGGCGACAAGACAGTATAGACACCAAGAATAATCGTCTGTAACATAGCAAAAATGAAGAGCCCCAAAGCTAAACTATCTGGTTGTCCGTAGAAAATCGTATACAAAGGATGGGCTACTAAGACGGAACCAATCGTTGCTGGTAAAAGAAACAGCAGTAACATACTCAAATTATCTTGAATCAAGCGCGCAGCCGCCTTTAAATCACCTTTGACATAGTTTTCTGTCAGCAAAGGAATCCCCACACCGCCGATCGAAGTTGCTACCGCAATCAAAATCATGGTAATCTTATTTGGATTAGCAGAGAAATAACTGAACATGACTACCAGCTGAGAATTGCTATAATTGGTGAACCATTTCATCGTATTGATAAATGTCATCTGGTCAATAATTTGGAAAAGCTGAATAGCAGAACCCGTGATGATAAAAGGAATGGCTTCACGAATCGTATCCACCAGCAAAGCATGACTGTTGATTTCAGCACTATTAGCTGGTTTGTGTAAGATAGATGTCAAGAGATTGGTTTTCCAAAGAAAATAAACCAAAACCGCCATACTGGCAAACATGCCGACAAAGGCTGCAAAAGTGGATTGGGTCACTGCAGCAACATAATCTTTAGAGCCCAATTTCATAATGAAGAATGTTGCAAGCAACATCCAAATCACACGAATGACCTGCTCGGCAATCTGGCTCATGGCATACGGTTTCAAATTGTTAAAACCTTGGAAAAATCCACGAATAACACTCATGGCCGGAAATACTAGCACAGCCCACGACAGACTCTGCATAACTGGAATCAGCTCTTTCCCAACTCCTGATACACGCGCAAAGAACGGTGATAAGAGATACATAATCACTGCAAAAATGACTCCCAACAAGAGCATGAATTTCAAAAATTCACGAATGAGAGTAAAACTATGATCTTTTTGATCAATCGTATTGTACTTGGCGACTTGCTTGGCGACTGCAACAGGTACACCTGCCGTGGAAATCAGAAGAAACCAAGCATAAATATTGTATCCCATGGTAAACAAACCATTGGCTTCTGCACCATGTTTCCCCATCCAGATATACCAAGGAATAATATAAATTGCCCCTAAAAAGCGGCTGATAAAGTTACTAGCTGTCAGCCACGCTGTCCCTAGAAGCATTTGTTTTTGTTGATTTGTTGTTTGTTGCTCCATACATAACCTCTGAAAATAATCTCATCTTATTATAAACTTTTCCTTTCCGCTTGTAAAACCTCGCCATTAAGTTTACAATAGAAATAATTCCACAAAATGAAATTTCAAAAAATCAAAAAACGCCTTTAAATCTAGGCGTTTTTTGATTGTTATTTTTATATCGTTTTACGTCATTTTACAATTTTTTTGGGCGGTTTTTGGGTTTTAAAAAATATAAAGTTTTTTTATTTTTTTGAGCAAATAAAAACCCCTAGCTTTTTTGCTAGGGTTTACTTGTTTTATTTAAAAAGAGATTTCAGCCATGTAACAAATGGTCAACGCTCCAAACAGAGAGCCAAATTTGACCGCTTGCTGCAAGTGTAACGTGTCGCCAATA
>NZ_KV826481.1:0-662 GCF_001835915.1 Streptococcus sp. HMSC034E12 | reverse complement strand
TATGCACCCTAGAGGAGTCGAACCTCTAACCGCCTGATTCGTAGTCAGGTACTCTATCCAGTTGAGCTAAGGGTGCTCTTTCCTATGCCGAGGACCGGAATCGAACCGGTACGATTGTTTCCAATCGCAGGATTTTAAGTCCTGTGCGTCTGCCAGTTCCGCCACCCCGGCTTCCTCAAGCGAACGACGGGGTTCGAACCCGCGACCCCCACCTTGGCAAGGTGATGTTCTACCACTGAACTACGTTCGCATTCGCTTCTTTCCTTTAATGCCGGCTACATGACTTGAACACGCGACCCTCTGATTACAAATCAGATGCTCTACCAACTGAGCTAAGCCGGCTTATCTCCTATGCGGGTGAAGGGACTTGAACCCCCACGCCGTTAAGCGCCAGATCCTAAATCTGGTGCGTCTGCCAATTCCGCCACACCCGCCTGTGACTATGACCCGTACTGGGCTCGAACCAGTGACCCTTTGATTAAAAGTCAAATGCTCTACCAACTGAGCTAACGAGTCTCTCTAATGTATCTCTATACACTAAAACGGTCCCGACGGGAATCGAACCCGCGATCTTCGCCGTGACAGGGCGACGTGATAACCGCTACACTACGGGACCTATTAAGCCTTTCCGCTTAAAGAAATGGGAGTTAACGGGATCGAAC
>NZ_KV826480.1:0-449 GCF_001835915.1 Streptococcus sp. HMSC034E12 | reverse complement strand
AAAGAGATTATCGCGTTAGAAAACGGTGTAGCATAAAAACGAAAGAGGAAAAATGGAAATGGAAGAGGGAATTATTTTAACGTTTGTAAACAAAATAATGGACGGCGTACGAAATTCACTGCTTGAAATTAGTCAAATGTTTGACATTGAGAAAGCTCTTCCGCTTGAGTTAACCCAGCAACAAGTCATGAAAATGCTAGGTTGCTCAACAACGACGTTTGACCGTTATGCCCGATTTTCGGACTTTCCAAAAATTGACAGAGGTCGTGGTACACAAATCCGCTATCCACGAGACGCTGTGAGAGACTGGTATAACGAGAATTGGCAAAGGCTTTAAAAATCAAGAAGGAAGAAGATAACATGCAAAATGCAAAAAACGAAAGGCGGGAAATGCTTATACGACTCGGAAGATGTACAACGTTTTTGCCGGTCGTTAGCAAAATAATGAG
>NZ_KV826479.1:0-418 GCF_001835915.1 Streptococcus sp. HMSC034E12 | reverse complement strand
TTGAAACATTCTTTGATGAGAGAATGGCGCCGCTACGTTTCAAGGCTCTTATCCAAGGCGCTGGAAAAGAAATCCAAATCGACAAAATCAGACAGTTGCTGACGCTAACCGAAAATTGGCTGTCTGAAATGAATAAGGTTGTCCCTGAAAAAGGGCGCACAATTGTAGAAGGAGAAATAGTAAATGAATAAAACAGACGCACTCATGGAAGCCGTAAAAATGCAAGGAGAGCAAGCAGTTCAGCTTGTAAACCAAAATGAAACCTTGAAGGAAATCTTAAAAGAGATGACCGGGCTAAAAGAAGAAATGGATAAAACGGCAGCGACTACCAAGCGACGACTTGGAGAAGTTGAAAACCTAGTATCAGAAATCGACAAGCGAGTACATATTGACGACGCAGAAGCTAGCGAGATTAAAA
>NZ_KV826478.1:0-732 GCF_001835915.1 Streptococcus sp. HMSC034E12 | reverse complement strand
CTATCCCAAAAGGAGACATAGAACTTGAAGGTATCTCTGACTGGTATGACCAAACCACCATTGATTTCTTTGTTCCGGACGGAGTCGCGCATACAAACGTCACAAAGGAATTTGTTTTTACCAAAAATTCAGAGGGTATCCTAGAAGCCGAAATTGATAATCAAGGAAGCGAGGAAGTATCAGTCAACTACCGAATCAAGCTTAAACATGAATCGGGCTATGTTGGCATTGTCAGCCAATATGGCGCTATGCAGTTTGGAAAAATCGAGGAAGCAGATTTAGTGGAAGAAAAGAAAAATGTCCTCTTAGCCGCAAACGGCAAAGGGGATTTCAAGAATTGGACAGACGGCACTATTTTCTACGAGAATCAAAATAAGAAAGTGGTCACGACAATGTCTGCTGATTCTTCTTTTGGTGGACGTTTGGGAGTTTTACCAGCTAACTTTACAAATACGGTCAATGGGGCGTATTTTGGAGCGGTTAAAGAATTGGAATTATCTGATCAGGCGAAAGACTGGTACATCTGGGCTCGCGCTTGGTTTGAAACAGGTTTAGTTAGTCAGACAGGAGCTTGGTGTTTGTCGGTAGTAGATAGTGAGAATAAGTTTATCGCTGGTATGGCCATTGAAAAAAGTGAACGAGCACGAAATAAGGCACTCGTTCTTTTTCTCATGGGTGATGGTGCTGGCGGTAGTCGGGTTGTCAAATCTATCGAATTCACACCGAGCGTTT
>NZ_KV826477.1:98665-115786 GCF_001835915.1 Streptococcus sp. HMSC034E12 | reverse complement strand
AATATTTTTTGTCTAACTTTTTGGGGGCAGTACAATCTTGAATCAGCTTGAATCATAACATTATTTCAACAATTCTTGAACCGGATCAAAAATGATACGTTCAATATCAGCCAAGTAAATAGACAATTGTTGTTGTTTATTGAAAAATTCAGTCAGGGCAGGATTGCCTTGAATCTTATCCCCAAACGACTTCATCTTGTCTTGCACTTCTTGCATTGGCATTTGACCCGATTGCGCCATGCCTTGCAGTTCTTGCTGGAAAGCTAGATAGTCTTTTAAAAGACTCTTTGCTTCACTATCAGCATCTACTGCTTTTTTGCTTTCGACAACAGCTTTGTACTCAGGAAGGTCTCGCAGAGTACGGCTTAATTCATTTGCTAAATCATAAATATTTGACATAGTCTTCCTCCTTAATCTAAAAAGACTTGATAGTGTGTCTTTTCTCTTATTATTTTAGCAGATTTTTCTAAATCTTCGCGATTTTTAAAGGTGATTTGCAAAATTCCGTTAATATCTTCGCGATTTTCTTCGTTAATGTGAATATTGACAATGGATGTTCCCCTTAGAAGTTCCAACACTCCTAAAATAGCATCTTCTTCATCGGGAACATTGATAAAAATGTCATAAAAGCTATCCACACCTGCTCGTTTATGAATTTCCATAGCTTTTCGCACTTGGCGACCATGCTGAAAGAAATTCCAAATCACATCTTCATTTTTATTCTGAATGGCACCTGAAATGGTATCCAAGCGCTTCTTAAAATCCTCTATCCTCTCTAAAACGGCATCTGGATTTGTCAACAAAATCGAAGTCCACATGCTCGGCTCACTTTCTGCAATCCGTGTCATATCACGAAATCCCCCAGCAGCGAAATGCTGTGTCATCTCGTGTTGCTGAGTATAGGCAGCGGCTTGATCCATAAGACTAGAAGCGAGAATATGCGGAAAATGGCTAATTTGACTGGTGACCCGGTCATGCTCTTTAGCATCAATCTCAATAAACCGAGCATGTAGACCAGATAAGAGGTCTTCCATTTCTGCTATCGTGTCGTCTTTCGTCAAATGAGACGGAGTAAAAATATAATAGGCATTTTCAAAGAGGTTTACATCTGCTGCACTAGCACCTGATTTATGGCTACCAGCCATTGGATGAGCACCTATAAAGCGAATGGTTTTCTCCTTTAGAGCTTCTTCAGCAGCAGCTACAATTTCAGCTTTGGTAGAGCCTGCATCCGAGATAATCACATCTTTTTTCAAATCTAGAGTTGCTAATTGCCTGATAAACTCAATGGTTTGCTTGATAGGGACAGCAAGAATAATCACATCTGCCAGAGGAGCAAATTCAGCAAACTGGTCGGTCACTTGATCCACCATGCGTTTTTCAAGGGCAATTTTTCGAGATTCTTCTCCACGATTGTAACCTAAAATAGTATAGTCTGGATGATCACGTCGAATTCCAAGTGCGATTGATGAACCAATCAAACCAAGACCCACAATATAAATAACTTTCTTTTCCATGCTCACTCCTTTACTTTGGCTCAATGATAAATCCTAGAATAATCGACACCAAAATAATAACCATAACAACTGCTGTGAAAATCGTATACATTTTATCTTTTGTTTTGACAAAAATGATAAATGTTGAAATCACTCGAAAAATCGGTGTCAAAATAAGCATAAAAGCACCCAGCAACATAAACGTCACTGCATCAAAAATGGAATGACTCTTTACATAGGCAACTGGATTAAACTGTTCCAAATTTTTTAAAGAAACGACCTGCTGACCACTAAAAAGGTAAAGAAACAAGCCAATAAACATAAAAAGAATGGAGAGAAAAATTCCCGCTCGGAGAATCTTCCCCATGACCAAATCCAGCTCTTCTTTTTCTTTTTGCATTTTATCTGTCATTGCATACCTCGTATAAACATCTGCACACCCAGAGCTAATAAAGCGACTAGAAAAATCCAGCGCAATACTTTTACAGGTACATAAGGCATGATGCGGCTTCCAATGAAAGAACCTGCTAAAACACCCAAGGCGATTGGTGTAACCAATACCGGGTTGATTTGTCCTATAAAAAGGTAAAAGATAGCTGAAGCCGTTCCTGTCACTCCCATCATAAAGTTAGAAGTTGCTGAACTAGCTTTTAAGGGCATTTTCATAACAGTATCCATGGCCAATACTTTGAAAGCACCCGCACCAATTCCTAAAAGCGCCGACATAACACCAGCAAAAAACATGACAACAGAGCCACCAGGAACATTGGTTACTTGGTACTTGATTGTTTGATTGAGACCTTTGTCAAAATATTCACCACCGAGATTTAATTTCTCTGCAATGGTATCATTGTGGCTCACAGTCTGAATTTCCTTTTTAGCACGAATCTTCTGGTACATATTAAATGCCTGAAAAAGCATGAGAGCTCCATAAAGTAAGAAAAGAATCTGTGAATTTGTTATTACTGATAACATCGCGCCTACAAAGGCTCCTAAAGTCGTAAAAATTTCTAAAAACATGGCAATTCGCAGATTGAGCATATCATCTTTTAGATAGGCAATCGCAGAACCTGAACTAGTCGCTAAAACCGCAATAATAGAAGCTCCGACTGCATATTTGATGTCTACTCCAAATAAAAGAGTGAGCACAGGCGTAATAACAATTCCACCTCCAAGTCCTAACAAAGCTCCCAAAATTCCTGCAAAAATTCCAACCAAAGCCATCGTAAAAATATAGGTGAGCATTAAAATCCTTTCACATAATTGCGGTATTGTTGAACAGCTTCTTTTAATTCTTCCAGATTATCCGAAGAGAATTTCTCCAAGACCTCAGTTGCAAGCACTGTTGCAACAACAGCTTCCATAACAACACCAGCAGCTGGCAGAGCTGTCGGATCGCTTCTCTCCACCGTTGCCTTATAAGGCTCATGTGTCTCAATATCAACGCTCATAAGTGGCTTGTAGAGAGTTGGTATTGGCTTCATCACTCCGCGCACTACGATAGGTTCTCCGTTGGTCATACCGCCCTCGAAACCACCTAGATTGTTAGTACGACGAGTAAAGCCGTCCTCTTTAGACCAGATTATTTCATCCATCACCTGACTGCCCTTAAGCCGCCCTGCTTCAAAACCAACTCCAAATTCCACACCTTTAAATGCATTGATAGAAACCACTCCTTGAGCAATTTTAGCATCTAGCTTTCTATCCCATTGAACATAGGAACCAAGCCCAACTGGCACACCACCGACAATGGTTTCAACAATTCCACCAATCGTGTCACCATCTTTCTTTATCTGATCAATATAGGCTTTAATTTCCTCTTCACGTTCTGGATTGACAATCGAAACTTCTGACTGACGAGCACGTTTCTTGATTTCAGAAACGGTCAGATTTTCCGGAACCTCAATGTCAATGCCACCGACAGTTACGATATGACTAGCTACCTCAACTCCGATTTCTTCTAAAAGACGCTTAGCAACAGCTCCCACCGCAACCCGCATGGTCGTTTCACGCGCAGAAGAGCGCTCCAATGAATTGCGCAAGTCGTCAAAACGATATTTCATACCACCGACCAAATCTGCATGACCTGGACGAGGTTTGGTAATCTTGCGCAGCCCTTTTTTCTTGTCCTCCACATCTGCTACATTCATGATGTCCAACCATTTTTGATGATCTAGATTGGTCACATTGAGTGTAATCGGCCCCCCCATGGTTCGCCCATGCCGAACACCAGAAGTAATTTCCACTTTGTCACTCTCTATTTTCATACGAGCTCCACGACCGTATCCGCCTTGACGACGTTTCAATTCTGCATTGATGTAGTCAGCTGTCAAAGGAAGCCCAGCTGGCACTCCTTCAATGATAGCTGTTAAACGCGGTCCATGTGACTCCCCAGCAGTTAAATATCTCATTCCGTTACCTCATCTGTTGTTGCTATTTAGCTTTTACTTTTCTAAATAATCTTTCATTTCTTCTAAAGAAATCTGATGAATAGCTGTCCTACCTAATTCTGGAACAATGACTAATTTGATTGTCTTGCCCCGAGCTTTCTTATCATGAAGTAAGGCATGATAGAGTTCTTCTTGTCGCCAAGGTTGATAATCAACTGGAAGCCCAAATTTGCGACACATCTGCTCAATATCTGTGGTAATTCCTTTAGGCATCAGCCCCTTTTTTTCTGCTACACGCGCTACCTGAACCATTCCAATAGCCACAGCTTCTCCGTGCATGACTTTGCCATAACCAGCAGTCGCCTCCACTGCATGACCAATCGTATGTCCAAAATTTAGATAAAGGCGCACACCATTGTCAAGTTCGTCTTCCACTACTAGCTTTCGTTTGACATTGCAAGAATGATAGATGATACTTTCTGCGTGCTCCAAAATGGATTTTGGACTACCATCCATGTCAAACAGTTCCTGCCACAGCTCCACATCCTCAATCAAACCATACTTGATGACCTCTCCCATGCCTTCAATCAATTCACGTTGTCCTAAAGTTTTTAAAACATCTGGGTCAATCAGAACCCCGTCCGGCTGAGTAAAAGTACCCACCATGTTCTTAGCCCACGGCGTATTGACTCCTGTTTTTCCACCAATCGAAGAATCTACCTGAGCTGTCAAACTCGTCGGTATCTGTACAAAATGAATACCTCGCATATAAGTTGAAGCTGCAAAGCCAGCCAAATCACCGACCACACCGCCACCCAAGGCAACAATACCATCACTGCGAGTCATCCCTACTTTAGCGAGAAATTCATAAACTTTATTGACTGTTGTTAAATTTTTACTAGCTTCACCTTCCAGAAAATCAAATACAAACACTTCAAAACCAGTAACTTCTAAGCTACATTTAACCGTTTCAGCATACAGACTTGCCACATGATTATCTGTGATAACAACGATCTTTTGAGCTGACCATAAACTTGCCAGCCATTCTCCAGCTTTGGCTAAAGTACCTTTTTCAATGACAATATCGTAAGGATGATTGGGAATATTCACATTTAATTTCATAGGCAACCCCTTATTTGTACTTTTTTTCCAATGCCTGCCAAATTTCTTTAGTTGGCATTTTTTTTCCTGTCCACAATTTGAATGCTTCTGCCGCCTGATACAACAACATTCCCAAGCCATTCACTACTTCAACTTCTTGTCCTTTTGCCCATTTTAAAAATGGGGTTTCAAACGGCTGGTAAATCACATCTGCCACAAGAAGTGAATGTGGTAAACGAATACTGCTTGGTATCGGTAAAGCCTTACCGTCCATGCCTAAACTGGTCCCATTGACCAATAAAGCGGAAACATTAATTTTTTCTTGCAATAATTCTTGATTTTCTAATGGTAATACCCAAATCTTCGTTGCAGTTTTCTGCTGAATTTTCTTCATTTTCTGTGAAATGCGTTCAAAAGAGGAATGGCGCGTAAACACAAAAATCTCCTCAGCACCATCTAGAGCTGCCTGCACAATAATCGCTGTCGCAGCTCCACCAGCTCCAAGCATGACCATTTTTTTGCCTTTAATGACAAAAGAAGGCAAGCTCATAAAAAATCCCTTGCCATCTGTGTTATAACCAATCAATTTTCCATATTGATTCACGACAGTATTCACCGCCCCAATCATCTGCGCAGCAGGTGTCACTTCATCTAAAAAAGGAATCACAGCCTGTTTATAAGGCATAGACAAATTGATTCCAAACATATTATAGCGGCGAATATTTTCAACAGTTGCTTTCAAGTCATCCTGTGAGATTTCCCAAGCCACATAAACTCCATTAACACCCGTTTGCTCAAACGCTGCATTATGGATAAAAGGAGAAATACTGTGTTTGATTGGGTTGGCGACAACCGCCGCTAAACGAGTATAGCCGTCAATTTTCATTCAAAATCTCCTGAATTTGCTTCATATTGGCAAGAGAAATTTGACCTAGTGCACTGGATTCATCCAAGCTTGCAAACGACCAGCTTGAGCCTGTCAAATCTGCTGTTATCCGCGAAATCTTTCCAATTTGTCCCATGGAAATCGTTACAAAATCTTGATTTGGATTTAAAGTTTTAAAACCACGCGTATAGTTCATCAAGTCTAGTACATCTTGCTCGCTGCGCGCCATAACAGAAACTTTCACCACTTTTGGTGTCAAACTGGTCAATTCAGATAAAATTTCCATCATGTTTTCAGGCGTTTCTTCAAAATTATGATAGCTCAAAACAAGATTTGGAAAATCCAACATTTCCTCAAATCTATTTTTGTGAGAAAAATATTCAAAATCAATATAATCCGGCTGATAAATCGTTGAAATTTCCTTGATGGTAGAAATATATTCATCATCCGTCAATTCAATATTTCCACCTTCGTCAATTGTTCTCAAAGTGAAAATCAATTCACGCCCAGCAAATTTTTCAAAAATAGCAGGTGCAACGGTCAGAATATCATCTTTTGCTAAAAAATCAGCACGCCATTCAATAATGTCCGCATCATCATAACGCGAGCTATCAATGTTCTGAACTTCCTCTAAATTTTTCGGCATTACTGATACGACTAATTTCATTTGTCCACCTTAATGGTAAATACCTTGAGGTAATTACTTCTTTCATCTTTTTTATTATAAGTAAAATCTGCTGGTAAACCGTATTCTTTCAAATAACGGTGCTTTATTCTTGCAAAACCTTTTTCAATTTCTTTTTTAAACTTACTGCGTGAAATATTCGCAGCATTTGTACTAGCAATGATAATCCCTTGGGGATTTAAAATTTCCAAAGACTGAGCAATCAACTTATGATAATCCTTCGCCACAGAAAAAGTTTGTTTTTTATTTCTTGCAAAACTCGGCGGGTCTAACACAATTACATCATAAGTCAAACCATGTCGTTTTGCATATTTGAAATAGTCAAACACATCCATTACAAAGAATGTATGGTTGCTTAAGTCAAGATTATTCTCTCTAAAATGTGCTTCCGACAATTCACGACTGCGTTTTGCCAAATCAACAGAGGTCGTCTGGCTGGCTCCCCCCATGGCTGCCGCAACCGAAAAAGCTGCCGTGTAGGAAAACATATTTAACAGCGACTTGCCAGCTGCTAGACCGTCTACCAAGCTACCACGAATCTCATGCTGATCGAGGAAAATTCCCGTCATCAATCCATCGTTTAAAAACACTTGATAGCGAACACCATTTTCTAAAATCGTGAAAAATGCTGGTGCTTCTTGCCCATACAAATGAGCGGATTCAACATTCAAACCCTTGAAACGAATTTTCTCATACGCTCCTGTAACTTCTGGAAAGACCTGTTGAAATGCTTGAACAATGGTATCCTTAATTTCGTAAACAAAGAGATTATACCAAGAAAAAACAGCATATTCTTGATACAAATCTATTGTCAACCCACCAAAACCATCTCCTTCTTGATTAAAAAGGCGGTAAGCTGTTGTCTCTTTTGATTGTTGATAAACTTGTCGCTTTGCTTTCGCATGTTGGAATAACTGACAGAAAAACGAGACATCTAAAGTTACTTTCTTCTGTGAGATAAACCAGCCGATACCCTTGTTTTGCTCTGATAAGTATGCGATACCTACAAAATTTCCTTTTGCATTTACCAGTTCTACAACTTGATGATGAAAAGAAAGTGAAGGAAAATCTTGTTTTTCTAAAACAAATCGTCCTTTTTTTATGTTTTCTTCAGTATAAGAAGGAATCGTAAGCTGTTTCATAAACTCTATTATATCAAATGTTATGAATTTTCTCAAAAAAATGTACTACTTATTACAAAATGATTGCAAAAAATGTGTTCATACGTAAAAGTTCTATTTATTCTCAATAGATAAAAATCCTTTCTCTGTTTTTTATCTAGCAAAAGAAAATGCAACATTTTAAATTACCAACTTAAATCAAAAATATGTTATACTTAGTAGTGAAAATTTTAGGAAATAAGACAAGGAAGTATATATTTGTGAAAACTATGACTAGGAAGATACTCAACTTCATGAGTACAAGACTAGGTTTTGTCTTGACCTTACTGACTCTTTATTGGCTTAAAACCATGTGGGCCTATTCTGTTGATTTTAATCTAGATATTCAAGGCGCTTATCAAGTCTTTCTCTCTATCATCAATCCTCTTCCATTAGGATTATTACTGATTGGGCTAGCACTTTATATTAAGAGAACCAAGGTTTTTTACATTCTCGCAGTTACGCTTTACATTTTATTATTTGTTTGGCTCATTTCAAATTCAATCTATTATCGCGAGTTTAGTGATTTTGTCACTGTTAATACCATGCTCGCTTCAAGTAGTGTTTCTGCTGGTCTAGGAGAAGCTGCTCTTGAGTTATTTAGACCTGGAGATTTGATTTACATCATTGATTTTCCAATCTTAGGTTTTCTTTTCTATAAGAAATGGATTCGTTTGGATGATCGGTCGTTCAATAAACGAGCTAGCTTTGCTATTACTGCTCTGTCTAGTATGCTTTTTTCAGCCAACCTCTTTTTGGCAGAAATTGATCGTCCAGAATTATTGACACGCGGCTTCTCCAATTATTATGTTGTCCGCGCCCTAGGGTTGCCAGCCTTTCTTGGCTATAGTGCTAATCAGACTTATGGTGCCAACAAAGAACGCTCTAAAGCAAGTGCTGAAGATTTGAAACCAGTTGAAGAATACGTCAAGTCACACTATGCCGAGCCAAATAAAGAGTATTACGGAATTGCTAAAGGTAGAAATGTCATCTATCTTCATTTAGAAAGTTTCCAACAATTCCTGATTGGCTATAAATTAAAGTCTGATGGCAAAGAATACGAAGTAACACCTTTCCTCAACTCACTATATCATTCCAACTCAACTTTTGCTTTTTCTAATATCTTTAATCAAGTAAAAGCCGGAAAAACATCTGATGCAGAAACCATGCTAGAAACTGGTTTGTTTGGTCTTAATCAGGGTTCCTTTATGGTAAACTATGGCGGAACAAACACGCAACAAGCTGCTCCGTATATTCTCTCAAAAAATGGATATAATTCTAGTGCCGTTTTCCACGGAAATGCTGGTAGCTTCTGGAATCGAAACACCACTTACAAACAATGGGGATATAACTATTTCTTCGATTCTTCTTACTTCTCTAAGCAAGACAAAACAAATTCATTCCAATACGGTCTGAACGATAAGATTATGTTCAAAGATTCTATTAAATATCTTGAACATTTGCAACAACCATTTTATGCAAAATATATCACCGTTTCTAATCACTATCCCTATACAACTAGTTTGATTGGAGACGAGACTGGTTTCCCACTTGCTTCGACCAAAGATGAAACAATCAATGGTTATTTTGCAACGGCCAATTATCTAGATTCTGCCGTTAAATCATTCTTTGACTACTTAAAAGCGTCTGGTCTTTATGAGAATTCAATCATCGTTCTTTATGGTGATCACTACGGTATCTCTAATTCACGGAACCCTTCACTAGCGCCATTACTAGGCAAAAACTCTGAAACTTGGTCTAGCTACGACAATGCCATGCTGCAAAGAGTTCCTTATATGGTTGTTATTCCTGGCATGACAAAAGGAAAAGTCGTTAATACCTATGGCGGACAAGTTGACCTCTTGCCTACTTTAGAACATTTGCTCGGTATTGATTCTAAACAATACTTGCAAGTCGGTCAAGATTTGTTATCATCTAAACATCAACAAACCGTTGCCTTTCGTTCATCAAACTATTTTGTAACTCCTAAGTATACTAGCTACAGTGGACGTACTTACTACACAGAAACAGGAGAAGAAATTACCAATCCAGATGAAACAACTAAGGCAGAATTGGAAAAAATCCGCAATACAACCAATGAGCAGTTGAAAATGAGTGACCTGATTCAAACCGGAGACTTGCTTCGCTTCTATACTGGAAATGATTTAGGAAAAGTGAACCCTAAGGATTATTCTTACACTAATTCACTTAAATCATTATTATCTATTGAAAAGAAAAAAGGTGATGAATCTACAAGTCTTTATAACAAACGAGGTGGTAATTCAACTGTTGATCTGTTTAATTCCCCAAGCTATCGTGCTCTTCACCCTGAACAATTTGAATCAACAAGTAACGATTCTTCCTCATCAACAGAAGAATCCAGTTCTTCTTCTAAATAACCAAAAATCCCATACAAGTAAAATGAACTGTATGGGATTTTATAATGAAAGAAAGCACTCAATCTATCAATGTTTTGATGACTTGATTGACCCGATCAAAGAAAAATTGCTCCTCGTCATAAGTAATGCCTGTTGCTTTTGCCAACAAAATCAATATTTCCATAAAAAATTGAGAAGAAAATCCAGTAGTGGAATGCAATTCTTCTCCATCAAAATGTTTAATCAAATGCGCCAATGGGTTCCGAACGGATTTCTCCAACTTTCGTAGTTCTTTGACCATGATTTTAACTTGCTCTGGTAAATCCAACAGTAAAATCAAGCTAGCCAGACTCGAAGAATGAACTGGACTTTCAGCATGAAAAGTGCTCAAAATGGGGTGTCCTGTATTTTTCATCTTATCAAAATTCCAACGATCGTAACTCGCTTCTCTGGAATTATGAATGTAGGATTCAATATCAGGAATTTCCAGCTTGATCAAACGCATAAAAATCCGATAAATAGCTGGACTAACAGCACGAATAAAATCAATCACCTGTTCGTTTTTGAGCTTTGCTTCTAAGTCATATAGGTAGTTTGCTAATTGTTCATCTTCCTCAGAAGCATGACAAAAAAGTTGAAAATCATTTCTAATTTCCAACTGACATTCCATAGCAGGGCGGATATTCAACTCTCTCCGCTCTGCCATGATATACAAAAGTTCAACTAGCTTTGATTCTGCATCATTCAGTCTTTGAGCTAATTTATAAGCATGAGCATAATCATAGCGAGAAATAGCATACACTATTTCTTCTTTTAGATCTAAATTTCCAAGCATCACTCTGAAATAATCGTTTCTAAGCCGACTTTCATCATATCTGTGAAAGTCGTTTGTCGTTCTTCTGCTGTTGTATCTTCATCTGGATTCACCAAGCTATCTGAAATAGTCATAATACCGAGTGCTTCAACATTATATTGAGCAGCTAAATAATAAAGAGCTGCCGCTTCCATTTCCACAGCCAGAACACCCATTTTACCAAGTTCAATATTTTTTTCACCATAGTTTGAGTAGAAAACATCTGATGATAAAACACTTCCAACATGCGTAGTCATACCAAAATCCTTGGCAAGGTGATAAGCCTTATCTAAAAGACGAAAACTTGCAATTTGCGGAAAGTCATATTGAGGCCAATCATTACGAATGATATTTGAATTTGTCGCTGCTGCTTGCGCTAATACCAATTCACGTACATGAACATCTTTATTCAACGAACCAGCCGTTCCTACACGAATTAAACGTTTCACGCCATAGTTAACAATCAACTCATGAGCATAGATAGAAATAGACGGAATTCCCATTCCAGTTCCCATAACACTAACACGATGCCCCTTATAAGTCCCTGTATAACCAAACATGTTGCGAACTTCATTAAAACATACAGCATCTTCTAAAAAGTTTTCGGCAATAAATTTGGCACGGAGTGGGTCTCCAGGTAGTAAAATTTTATCGGCAATTTCGCCTTGTTTTGCTGCAATATGGATTGACATAAGTAAGATACCAAGCCCGTCAAAAACCCAAACTGAAAAGTACAAGCGCTAAAAAACTTTTCTTAGGAGCTTATTCATCCCAGAAAGGATTACGTGCGGGTTTTATTCCTTTCGTTTCTAGTTGAGTTCAGAAAGAGATGTGATTGTAAGCTCAATCTTCGACTCTTTTTACATTTATGTTTTTTATAGTTCTGCAAGGATTGCTTTTACAAGTCCTTTGAAGTCTTCTTTGATTCGTTCAGTCACTTCCACCACTTCTTCATGGTTTAGATCGCTTTGGAAACCAGCTGCAAAATTTGTGATAGCAGAAATTCCCAATACTTTCAAGCCTGAGTGGGCTGCCACAATTACTTCTGGAACAGTTGACATACCGACAGCGCTAGCTCCTAAGGTTTGGAAAGCGCGGATTTCAGCTGGCGTTTCATAGGTTGGACCGGTAACACCCAGATAAACTCCTTCTTTCAAGTCAACACCTAATTTTTCGGCTACAGCATGCGCTTTTTCACGATAAACTTTTGTATAAGCATCAGACATATCTGGGAAGCGTGGTCCAAATTCGTCCAAATTCGCTCCAATCAAAGGATTTTGCCCCGTCAGATTGATATGGTCTGAAATAGCCATTAACGTCCCTGGACCATATCCAATCCCTCCAGCGGCATTGGTAACAATGACACCTTCACAACCTAGCGCTTTCATTACACGGACAGGGAAAGTAACTACTTCCATTGGATTTCCTTCGTAAAAATGAAAACGTCCTTGCAAAGCCAGTACTTTCCGACCTGCTAAGTCGCCATAAACCAATTTACCAGCATGCCCCACCACTGTTGAGCGACCCCAATTTGGAATGCCTGCATAGTCAATGCTGATAGCATTTTCAATCTCACCAGCTAATTCTCCCAAACCAGAACCGAGAATCAAACCAAATTCTGGTGCGGTAATTCCTTTATCTTTTAAAAACTGTGCTGTTTCGTTAATTTTATCCATTATATTCATATCTTTATCCTTTTATATCTTTTTTAATTTTCACTCGAAAAATGTTGAATGACACAATTACGCTCCACTCTTAAGAGCATATTCTAATCTTTCTTATTCTTTTTGAACATCAGCATTTAGTGCAATACTAATTCGGACTGAATCCATGACAATGACATAAATATAATAACATGTGACATAAAATTCTATTCTCCTTTTGATTTGGTTGATTTTAAAATTTGCACGCCATTTCTTCCAGCAACAATGACCATATCCACCATTTGATTAAAGAGTCCATGTTCTACAACACCAACTACATGATCTAGCTTTTGCCCAAATTCGACTGGATTTTCAATCACGCCTAAGTCAAGATCAATAATGAAATTCTGCATATCCGTGACATAGCGCTGCCCATTTTTTTCACGAAATGACGGTTTATAGCCTGCATGTTCAAAACGATGGAAAAGCTGTTCTGCTCCGTATTGTACGACTTCTACAGGCAATTTGAAAGTACCTAATTTACCAACCATTTTACTTTCATCAACTACCCAAATGTAGGTTTTGGTCGGAGTTGCGACAACTTTTTCCATAAGCAGAGCGCCGCCACCGCCTTTGATGCCATTGAAGTCAGTATCCACCTCATCAGCTCCGTCAACGGTCACGTCTACTTCATCTACTTCATCAATTGATTTCAAAGGAATACCTAAACGCCGAGCTTGTTCACTCGTTGTGCTTGAAGTTGTAACTGCTGTTATTTTCAGTCCTTCTTCCTTGATACGCCGTCCAACTTCTTCCACAAAATAATAGGCAGTCGAACCCGTTCCTAAACCAACTATCATACCGTCTTTTACATATTCTGCAGCTTTGATTCCTGCCATTTTTTTTAGGTTTTCCATTTTTGCTCCTTTATTCAATCTGCTTCTAGTATACCATGATTTGCCAACTTTAGCACCCAAAAAATGAAACCACTTTCTTTTTAAATGATCCCTTTTTTACAAACATTCTAAAATCCGAATATTCTATTTTTCTTGATTATAAAACACCAAAAATTCCAGATTTTCTCCGCTTTAATTTGATATATCAAACGTATAACCGAATGATGATTGAATCTTTCTTAAAATTTATTTTATTGTATTAAAGAGAGATGATGAATTTATTTGAACAAAAACAGCATGTAAAAATCTTGCGACGAACCTTGTTTTGCGTTACAATGAATATAGATTGCATTTGAATACACTATACAAGGAATAAAGGATGTTAACCAAAGAATTTGATACGATTGCTGCCATTTCCACTCCTCTTGGTGAAGGAGCTATCGGCATTGTTAGACTGAGCGGGACGGACAGCTTTGCCATTGCTCAAAAAATCTTTAAAGGAAAAGATTTGAGTACCGTTACCAGTCACACACTAAATTATGGGCATATTATTGACCCAGAAAAAAACGAAATTTTAGATGAAGTTATGGTTGGAGCTATGCGTTCTCCTAAAACCTTCACGCGCGAAGACGTGATTGAGATTAACACTCACGGAGGAATTGCTGTGACCAACGAAATCCTCCAATTAGCTATTCGAGAAGGTGCTAGAATGGCGGAACCTGGTGAATTTACCAAACGCGCTTTTCTCAATGGACGTGTGGATTTGACGCAAGCAGAGGCTATTATGGACATTATTCGAGCAAAAACGGACAAAGCCATGAATATCGCCGTCAAACAACTGGACGGCTCTCTATCTGATCTCATTAACAACACACGTCAGGAAATTCTTAACACACTAGCTCAAGTTGAGGTCAATATTGACTATCCAGAATATGATGACGTTGAGGAAATGACTACCAAACTGTTGCGTGAAAAAACAGCTGAATTTGAAAAACTGCTGACTCAACTTTTAAAAACAGCTCGCCGCGGTAAGATTCTACGCGAAGGAATTTCGACTGCCATTATTGGTCGCCCAAACGTTGGCAAATCTAGTCTCCTTAACAACTTGCTCCGTGAAGATAAGGCTATTGTAACGGACATTGCTGGAACCACTCGCGATGTCATTGAAGAATATGTCAACATCAACGGAGTGCCACTCAAGTTGATTGATACTGCGGGTATTCGTGATACAGATGATATTGTAGAACAAATCGGAGTAGAGCGTTCCAAAAAAGCGCTCCAAGACGCTGACCTTGTGCTTCTTGTGTTAAATGCTAGCGAGCCATTGACAGAACAAGACCGCAAACTTCTAGAAATCAGTCAAGACACCAACCGTATCTTGCTACTCAATAAAACTGACTTAGAAGAAAAGATTGAAGTTGACCAGCTTCCCGATAACTTTATCAAGATTTCTGTTCTTCAAAATCAAAATATTGATAAAATCGAAGAACGAATCAACCAACTTTTCTTTGAAAATGCAGGCATTGTAGAACAAGACGCTACTTATCTCTCTAACGCTCGCCATATTTCTCTGATTGAAAAAGCTGTCGAAAGTCTCCAAGCTGTCAATGAGGGACTGGATTTAGGAATGCCTGTTGACTTAGTGCAAGTAGATCTGACTCGGACCTGGGAAATCCTGGGTGAAATAACAGGTGACGCCGCTCCTGATGAACTCATTAGCCAACTTTTCAGCCAATTTTGTTTGGGAAAATAATAGTAAACAAATTCGAACAAAAACAAGTAAGCTCTATGATTTCTATAGGAATAACCTTAGAAATCATAGAGCTTTTTACTTTTCATCAAAAAGAGAATAAGACAGAACTAAAAATTTTAAATGTTTAGTTCGTAGTTTTAACCTTTCATTACTAAACCGATAAAATGGCAGAAACTTCATTCTCATAGAGCAGACACAATATTATGCTCTGATTGTCATGAACGGAGAACCTTCTGTATTATCAGTTGGATCCAAACTCCGTACTCTAAATAAATAATCTACTGAATAATAGCCATTATTATTAGCATTATACGGATCCATTACGTAAGTCATTCCGTTGTTATAGCCCCTCATGACTAGCTCATGCGTAACAGGATAATTTGCAAATATACTGGTTCCTACTGCACCAAGCACATGGTGTCCCATAGCAAGTGCTTCTCGCACAGCTGCAGTTGACCCTAAAGTCTCTGTTTTTAGGCCCCAATGCCGTGCTGCTAATACAATTCCGTGGCTCGTTGTTCCGTAACTTCTCTTATTAAATTCATTCGTAGAATGATAGAGATAATCTGCCACAGTTGTTGGCAAAACAGTCTGTCCTGTAATACCAGAAATTGCCATAGCAACTGTTGTTGGAACGCAACCCGTTGCAGCAAATGTGTAGCCACCATAAGTTCGTCCTGCCCAACGACCATCACGTTGAGAAAAATATGGTGTCGAATAAGACGTTTTAGAAACTTGTACTGTTGTGCCCGCCACTCCAACCAGCTTACCATTGTTTTGAATGTAATACAAATGAATATTGTATTCGCCGGTTGAGTTCTTATGGTCACTCGCTTTGACAGTTATCTTATAGGTACCGTCAGCTCGTTTCGCAGCAGTGTACCAAATGATGTCATCTTGACCATTTACACTAGACCACGTTGGCAGCTTCACTTCACGAACACCATAAGGACCGGAAACATTAGACACCACCACATCAAACGTTCCTGTTTTAGGATTATTATTTTGAATCGTGATTTTTCCAGTTGGTTTAAGGTTTTCTGCAGAAATTGTCACATCGGTTGATGTACCGCCTACTCCAATCAATGTTCCATTGTTTTGAACATAGTACAAATGAATATAGTACAAACCGGTTGAATTCTTATGATCACTTGCTTTAATGAATGCCTTATAAGTTCCATTGGTCTGTCTAGTGGCAGTGTACCAGATAATATCGTCCTGACCATTGACATTAGACCAGGTCGGTAATTTCACTTCACGAACACCATCTGGATTAGAAACGTTGGAAACAATTACTTCAAAAGTTCCTTTATTGGCATCTTTATTTTGAATCGTTAATGTACCTTTTGGACGTGCAATTGAAACTTCTGTCGTTGTGCCACCAATCCCAACGATTTTACCATTTCCTTGGATATAGTAAAGATGAATATGGTACAAACCTGTGCTTCTTTTATGGTCACTCGCTTTGACAGTTGCTTTGTAAGTCCCATTGGCCTGTCTAGTAGCGGTATACCAGATAATATCATCCTGACCATTGACATTAGACCAGGTCGGTACTTTCACTTCACGAACGCCGTAAGGGCTAGAAACACCTGAGACAATCACATCAAAGGTTCCTGTATTAGGATTATTATTCGCAATTGTAAGATTGCCTTTTGCTCTTGCTAAAGATACATTTACTTGTGTTCCTGCTACTCCAACGATTTTGCCATTGCCTTGGATATAATACAAATGAACATTATATAGACCTGTTGAATATTTGTGATCACTTACCTTGACGGTCGTCTTATAAGTTCCATCAGCTTGTTTTTTAGCGGTATACCAGATAATATCATCTTGACCATCTACATTAGACCAGGTCGGTAATTTCACTTCACGAA